>NZ_JBFAKH010000053.1:19870-56591 GCF_040655635.1 Streptomyces sp. NPDC050388 | reverse complement strand
CGCCGCCGCCGAACGCGCACCCCACGACCTCCGGGTCGTGGCCTCCGCTTCGGAGGCGACCGCCCTCCCTGTCGGCCCGTGCCGGGCCGGCCCGTCGTGGTGCGCGAGGTGTCAGCGCTCTTCCTCGGCGGCACCCGCCGAGGGTGAGGTCAGCCGCTCCGTCTCGTCCTGTATCTCGGCGGCGATCTTCTTGAGTTCCGGCTCGAACTTGCGGCCGTGGTGGGCGCAGAAGAGCAGTTCTCCGCCGCTCAGCAGGACGACGCGCAGGTATGCCTGGGCGCCGCAGCGGTCGCAGCGATCGGCGGCCGTCAGCGGGCTCGCGGGGGTCAGAACAGTAGTCACGTCGCCTCTTCTCTAGCTCGACGAGCTGTCGTACCAGGGTCAACATCCAACCAGCCCCAAAACGTTCCCGCTCGTGGCTTCTTCTCGAAAAATTCTTTCCGAGGTGGCTGGGTGTTGCCGGTTGGGGGCGAATGTGCCGTATCGCGTGGCTGTGTCGTCGTACGGATTCGCGTCGGATCGGTGGTGGTCGGCCCTCCCGGCTGGGTTGCCGGTTGTTCTTGAGGACGTGCCCGGAGCCTAAATGGTTCATGCCTGGAAGGGAACGTGATGTGTGCTTCACTCCATCGAGGGATCGAACAGGTATACGACTCTCGACTAGTCTACGTTTCAGACGAGGGTGGCGTTACAACGGCTCTACCAGGCCTCTGTACCCTCTCACCGGTGACAAGTGACGTGCCCTTACCCATGAGGGCCCCATCTGAAATTCAGCGAGGAGCGAACCGCGTGACCGCCGAGACGTCCGTGCCGTCCACAGCGCTGCTGGCAGGAGCAGACCGGGACGGTTCCAACTACACCGCGCGGCACCTGCTCGTCCTCGAGGGGCTCGAGGCCGTGCGGAAACGCCCCGGGATGTACATCGGATCGACCGACAGCCGCGGTCTGATGCACTGCCTGTGGGAGATCATCGACAACTCGGTGGACGAGGCCCTCGGGGGCCACTGCGACCACATCGAGGTGGTCCTCCACGACGACGGCTCGGTGGAGGTCCGGGACAACGGCCGCGGCATCCCGGTCGACGTGGAACCCAAGACCGGCCTCTCCGGTGTCGAGGTCGTCATGACCAAGCTGCACGCCGGCGGCAAGTTCGGCGGCGGCTCGTACGCCGCGTCCGGCGGACTGCACGGCGTCGGCGCGTCCGTCGTCAACGCGCTGTCCGCGCGGCTGGACGTCGAGGTGGACCGCGGCGGGCACACCCACGCGATCAGCTTTCGCCGTGGGGTCCCCGGCGCCTTCGCCGCCGCCGGCCCCGACGCGAAGTTCGAGGCCGGGAGCGGACTGCGCAAGGCCAAGAAGATCCCGAAGACCCGCAGCGGCACCCGCGTGCGCTACTGGGCCGACCGCCAGATCTTCCTCAAGGACGCCAGGCTCACCCTGGAGACCCTGCACCAGCGTGCCCGCCAGACCGCTTTCCTGGTGCCGGGTCTGACCATCGTCGTCCGTGACGAGTACGGGCTCGGCGACGGCGACAGCAAAGGTGAGGAGTCCTTCCGCTTCGACGGCGGCATCAGCGAGTTCTGCGAGTTCCTGGCCACCGACAAGGCCGTCTGCGACACCCTCCGCTTCACGGGCCAGGGCACCTTCAAGGAGACGGTCCCGGTTCTGGACGAGCACGGCCAGATGACACCCACCGAGATGACCCGTGAACTCGGCGTCGACGTCGCGATGCGCTGGGGGACCGGCTACGACACGACGCTCCGGTCGTTCGTCAACATCATCGCCACCCCCAAGGGGGGCACCCATGTCGCCGGATTCGAGCAGGCCGTCGCCAAGACCGTGAACGAGGTGCTGCGCGCGAAGAAGCTGCTGCGCGTGGCCGAGGACGACATCGTCAAGGACGACGCCCTGGAGGGCCTCACGGCCGTCGTCACCGTCCGCCTGGCCGAGCCGCAGTTCGAGGGCCAGACCAAGGAGGTCCTCGGCACCTCGGCGGCCCGCCGCATCGTGAACACGGTGATCTCCCGTGAGCTCAGGGCCTTCCTGACCTCCACCAAGCGCGACGACGCCCAGCAGGCCCGGGTTGTCCTGGAGAAGGCCGTCGCCGCGGCCCGTACCCGTATCGCCGCCCGTCAGCACAAGGACGCCCAGCGCCGCAAGACCGCGCTGGAAACCTCCTCCCTGCCCGCCAAGCTGGCCGACTGCCGCAGCGACGACGTCGAGCGCAGTGAGCTGTTCATCGTCGAGGGGGACTCCGCGCTCGGTACGGCCAAGCTCGCCCGGAACTCCGAGTTCCAGGCGCTGCTGCCGATCCGCGGCAAGATCCTCAACGTTCAGAAGTCGTCCGTGACGGACATGCTGAAGAACGCGGAGTGCGGTGCGATCATCCAGGTCATAGGGGCTGGATCGGGGCGGACCTTCGACATCGACACGGCCCGCTACGGCAAGATCATCATGATGACCGACGCCGATGTGGACGGCTCCCACATCCGCACCCTGCTCCTGACGCTGTTCCACCGCTACATGCGGCCCATGGTCGAGTCCGGTCGGGTGTTCGCCGCGGTGCCGCCGCTGCACCGCATCGAACTCGTCCAGCCCAAGAAGGGGCAGGAGAAGTACGTCTACACGTACTCGGACCGTGAGCTGCGCGACAAGCTGTTGGACTTCCAGACCAAGGGAATCCGCTACAAGGACTCGATCCAGCGCTACAAGGGCCTCGGCGAGATGGACGCCGACCAGCTGGCCGAGACCACCATGGACCCGCGGCACCGCACCCTGCGCCGGATCAACCTCACCGATCTGGAGTCCGCCGAGCAGGTCTTCGATCTGCTCATGGGCAACGACGTCGCTCCGCGCAAGGAGTTCATCTCCAACTCGGCGGCGACGCTCGACCGGTCGCGCATCGACGCGTAGCGAGCACGCCGTCACCTGATGGGGTGAAGTGGAACGGGAAGAAGAGTCGGGGATCTTCCCGTTCTGTCCATCCTTGGGCATGCAGCAAAGCAATGATCGTCCCCACCCGGGTGGAGGCGGTCCCGCAGACGTGGGTTACGACGATCCCTGGTACGACGCCCTCGCCTCGGGCTGGGGTGAGCCGGCCGGCGCCGGAGCGCCGACGGCGGTGCACCCGGCGCTTCCGGCGGTGAGGCCGGCGGAACCGGCGGTACGCCGGCAGGAGGGGGTCGCGGACGCGGTCGACGTGTACCTCCAGGTGCAGCGCAGTGCGGCGTTCCAGGAGGTGCGCCGTCGCTACCGGAGTTTCGTGGTCCCGGCGGTCGTCGTCTTCTGCGCCTGGTACGTGGCGTACGTCGTCACCGCCACGGCCGCGCCGGACCTCATGGCCCGACCGGTGGCCGGCGCCGTGAACGTGGGGCTGCTCGCCGGGCTCGGCCAGTTCCTGACCACCTTCCTGCTCACCTGGGCCTACACCCGGCACGCGAGGCTGCGCAGGGACCGGGCCGCGCTGGAACTCCGCTGGGACACCCAGGAGTTGGCGCGGGAGCGGGGCGGTGTCTCGTGACGGGGGATCACCAGACGCTGACCCTGCTGCTGTTCAGCGTGTTCGTCGCGGTCACGCTGGGGATCACCACCTGGGTGAGCCGCAGGCGGCAGGGATCGGCCGAGGAGTTCTACGCCGGTGGCCGGCTCTTCTCACCGATGGAGAATGGTTTTGCCATCGCGGGCGACTACATGTCGGCCGCCTCCTTCCTCGGCATCTCCGGGCTGATCGCGCTCTTCGGCTACGACGGGATGCTGTACTCGGTGGGCTTCCTGGTGGCCTGGCTCGTGGTCCTGTTCCTGGTCGCGGAACTGGTGCGCAACTGCGGGCGGTTCACCCTCGCCGACGTGGTGGCGGCGCGGATGCGGGAACGGCCCGTGCGCATCGCCGCGGGAACTTCGTCGGTCACCGTGTCCGTGCTGTATCTGGTGGCGCAGATGGTGGGTGCGGGCAGCCTGGTCGCGCTGCTGCTCGGCGGCCGGAGCGAGGCGGCGCAGGCCTGGACCGTCGTCGGGGTCGGCGCGCTCATGGTGGTCTACGTCTCGATGGGAGGGATGCGGGCCACCACCTGGATCCAGATCGTCAAGGCGGTCCTGCTGCTCGGCGGCACCATCGCGCTGACCGTCCTCGTCCTGCTCCGGTTCCACGGCGACTTCAACCGCCTGCTGCTCACGGCGGCCGAGCGCAGCGGTCACGGGGAGGCGTTCCTGGCTCCCGGGCTCGCCTACGGCGGGGACTGGACCTCCCGGTTCGACTTCGTCAGTCTGGGGCTCGCCCTGGTGCTGGGTACGGCGGGGCTGCCGCACATCCTGTCCCGCTTCTACACCGTCCCGACCGCGCGGGCGGCACGGCGCTCGGTCGTCTGGTCGATCGGGCTCATCGGCGGGTTCTACCTGATGACGATCGTCCTCGGGTTCGGCGCGGCCGCCGTCGTCGGACCGGAGGCCGTGCGCGGGTCCAACGCGGCCGGAAACACGGCGGTTCCCCTGCTGGCGCTCGACCTCGGCGGCGGCGCCGACTCCACCGGTGGAACAGTCCTGTTCGCGATCGTCGCAGCGGTCGCCTTCGCCACGATCCTCGCCGTCGTCGCCGGGATCACGCTCGCCTCCTCGGCGTCCGTCGCCCACGACCTGTACGCGTCCCTGCGCCGCCGCGGGAAGCCGCACAGTGAGGTGACCGTGGCCCGGGTGGCAGCCGTCGGCATCGGCGTGCTCGCGATCGCGCTCGGCCTGCTGGCCCGTGACCTCAACGTCGCCTTCCTCGTCGGGCTGGCCTTCGCCGTGGCCGCCTCCGCCAACCTGCCCGTGCTGCTCTACTCCCTGTTCTGGCGGGGGTTCACCACCAGTGGTGCCGTGTGGGCCGTCTACGGCGGCCTGGTCCCGGCCGTGGTGCTGGTGCTGCTGTCCCCGGTGGTCTCCGGCAGCCCTGACTCCCTGTTCCCGGATGTCGATTTCCAGCTCTTCCCGCTCCAGAATCCCGGCCTGGTCTCCATCCCGCTGGGGTTCCTGGCGGGCTGGCTCGGCACGGTCACCTCGGCCGAGGCCCCCGACGAGGCCAAGCACGCGGAGAGCGAGGTACGGTCGCTGACCGGTGCGGGGGCGGTGTGACGCCCGGGCCCCGGGGTGTCCCGCGTCCTCAGACGCGGCCCGCCCACACGTAAAGGTGTTCCGGGCGGCCCGCGTCGCCGTACTTGAGGGTCAGCGTGGCCCGTCCCGTGCGCTCCAGGAGCTTGAGGTAGCGCTGCGCGGTCTGGCGGCTCACCCCCGTGCGGTCGGCGAGCTCCTGGGCCGACAGCGGGCCGCCGGCGTTCAGCAGGCTCCGGCGTACCAGTTCCGCGGTGGTGGGGGAGTGCCCCTTGGGCAGACCGGGCTCCGCCGGCGCCGACGCCGACGGGATGCTGAAGATGCGGTCCACTTCGGCCTGTTCCGCCTCGCCACCGCCGTCCAGGACGCGGCGCAGTTCCGCGTAGGCCTCCAGCTTGGTGCGCAGCCCGGCGAAGGCGAACGGCTTGACCAGGTACTGCAGTGCGCCCTGCCGCATCGCCGCCTGCACGGTGGACACGTCCCGCGCCGCCGTCACCATGATCACATCGGTCTGGTGGCCGCGCCCGCGCATCTCCCGGACGACCTCGAGGCCCGTCCGGTCGGGCAGACAGTGGTCCAGGAGCACCAGGTCCAGCCGGGGGAGCGTCTCCAGCAGGGTGAGCGCCTCGGCCGCGCTGTGCGCCTCACCGGCCACGTGGAAACCGGGCACCTTCTCGACGTAGGCGGCGTTGACGTGCGCGACCCGGACGTCGTCGTCCACGACCAGGACCTCGATCATCACGGCTCCTCCTCGGTGGTCTGCGGGACGGGCAGGGGGACGAACACGGGGACGGGCGCCCCGGTGAGGGCGGCCGGCGGGCCCGGCTCGGTCAGTGCCTCGGGCAGGACCACGGTGAACTCCGCGCCCCCGCCGTCCGCCTCGTCCACGACCGCGGTGCCGCCCTGGCGTTCGGCGAGCCTGCGGACGAGGGAGAGCCCGATGCCCCGCTCGCGGTGGTCCGGCGGCTTCTTGGTGGACCAGCCCTCAGTGAAGATCAACTCGCGTCGCTCCGCGGGAATTCCAGGTCCGGTGTCGCGTACGCCGAGCACCACCGTACGTCCCTCGGCGCGCAGTTCGACCTCCACGCGCGCGTGCGGCGCGCCCGCGACGGCGTCGAGCGCGTTGTCCACCAGGTTCCCGACGATGGTGACCAGGCCCCGGGGGTCGACCAGCCGGTCCGGCAGCCGGGTCCGGTCCGAGATCCACAGGGCCACGGCCCGCTCGGCCGCGACCGTCGCCTTGCCCACCAGCAGGGCGGCGAGCAGCGGGTCGCGGATCTTCTCGGTGACCTGCTCCGCCGTCGCCCGGTGGTCGCCGACGACCTCGCCGACGAACTCCACGGCGTCGTCGTACATCTCGAGTTCGAGCAGCCCGAGCAGGGTGTGCATGCGGTTGGCGTGCTCGTGGTCCTGGGCGCGCAGCGCGTCGATCAGCCCGCGCGTGGAGTCCAGTTCCCGGCCGAGCCGGTCCAGCTCCGTACGGTCGCGGAGGGTGGCCACGGCGCCGCCGTCGCCGGTCGGCATACGGTTGGCGACCAGGACGCGCTGCCCGCGGACGGTGAGCAGGTCGGTGCCGGTCACCCGGCCGGCCAGCACGTCGGCCGTCCGGCCCGTGCCGAGCGCCTCCTCGGGGGAGCGGCCCACGGCCTCGTCACCGAGGTCCAGCAGGCGCCGGGCCTCGTCGTTGAGGAGACGGACACGGCCGGTGCGGTCGAGGGCGACGACGCCCTCCCGGATGCCGTGCAGCATCGCCTCGCGTTCCGCGAGCAGCGCCGCGATGTCGGAGAAGGCCAGGTCCCTGGTCTGCCGCTGCACCCGCCGGGAGACGAGCCAGGCCGCGAGCGCGCCCACGGCCAGCGCCCCGCCCGCGTACGCGAAGAGCCCCGGGATCGCGTGGATCAACCGGGCCCGGACACTGTCGTAGGCGATGCCGACCGAGACCGCCCCGATGATCTCGCCGTCGCCGTCGCGCAGCGGGACCTTGCCGCGTGCGGAGCGCCCCAGCGTGCCGTTGTCGATCTCCATGACCTCGCGCCCCGCCAGGGCCTCGCCGGGATCGGTCGAGACCGGGCCGCCGATCCTGCGGGGGTCGGTGTGCGACCAGCGCACGCCCCGGCGGTCCAGCACCACCACGTACTCGGCGCCGGTGGCCTTCCGGATCCGTTCCGCCTCCCGCTGCACCGGTCCGTCCGGCGTGGGCGACGTGCTCCGCAGGTCCCGTGCGATCTGTGACTGCTGGGCGGTGGTCTGGGCGATGGCGAGCGAGCGCCGCATCGCCTGGTCGTCCAGCTGGGCACCGAGCGGGGCGAGGAACAGCCCGGTCGCGAGCACCGCGACTCCCGCGGCGATCGCCAGCTGCATCAGCAGGACCTGCGAGAAGACCCGCCGCGGCAGGCCGAGGCGCAGGCGGCGGGTGAGGGGGGTGGTGCGCATGTCCATGACGGTACGCGGGTGGGCGCCGGGGCAGCGCGGATCCCCCGCACCTGCGAGGAGGACCTGCGAGGAGGAGCCGTCGTCCGTGAGGAGTCGCACGCGGCCGGTCAGCTCGCGAGTGCCGCCACGGTCACCTCGCGCACCGCCACCACGTCCATCCGCGCGGGTGAGCCCAGCACCGACGCCCCGCAGCTCTCCGCGCGGGGCGGCAGGGACGCGCCCTGCGCCACCTCCACCCGCCACCGACGCCCGTCGACGTGCGCGACGAGCACCTGCCAGCGCGGTGCCGCGCCGTCCGTCCGGACGACGGTCAGCGCCTCGGCGGCGTACTCGCCCACCTCGGTACGCACGGCCAGCTCGGCCGCCTGGCCGGGGCGCTCCCAGGCGGAGCTCCCGCGGCACCCCTTCACGACGACCCGGCCCTCCTGCGCGCCGTGCAGCGCCTCCTTGACGGTGTGCGCCCCGGCCCTGCCGTACGCGTAGCCGTGGGGCAGCACGAGCACCGTCGGTGCGAAGCGGTGCCCGCCCAGATGGGTGACCTCCCAGACGCCCTGGACCCCGGAGGCGGTGAGTTCGGCCGCCAGGGGCCGTCCGAGGAGCGCGCAGCAGCGATCGCGTTTGCCGTTGGTGCAGACGAGGGCGAGCGGGTCCCCGTCGTGCGGCCGTCCGCCGAGCGCCGCGTCGAAGGTGCCGCTCTGCCCCCTGCCGAGAGCGGTGAAGTCGAGGTCGAGCAGCCGCTCGGGGTCCGTGGTCGCGGCGGCGTGCAGCCACGTGCTTCCCGGAACGGTGTGGGCCGCGTACACCCGGCGGGTGGCGGGCGTCCGGGGGTCCGCGTGTCGTCCCGGGCGCCGGATGAGGGCGATCCGCACTCCGGTGCCCTTCGTGGCGGCCTCCAGGGCGCGGCCCAGAGCGGGGTCGAGGTGGCTCGACGTGAGCGCCTTGGCGCCCCACGGGCCGGGCTGCTCCAGCAGGAGCCAGGTCCTCGCGGTGGCCGCGGTTCCCGCGACGGGCTCGTCGAGCTCGCGGGACAGGATTGAGCACGTACTCACAGAGGTGAGCCTAACCTGAGTCGTTCCGAGGTGGCTTTCCGGCTCACGGGTACCCCGTTCCGGCGGCGAGCACGAGTCGATCGGCCGCGCATATCCTGGTGGGTCAGTCGGTTCGCGGACATACGCCGAGGCGCGAGCCGGTGTACGCGAGGGTGCGGGAGGGGTCGCGGAGTGGAGCACAGCAGCGGTCGGCAGATTCCGGTCGTCGTCCTGGCCGGGTTTCTCGGATCCGGAAAGACCACCCTGCTCAACCACCTCCTCCACCACAGCGGTGGCAGTCGCATCGGGGCCGTCGTCAACGACTTCGGTGCCATCGAGATCGACGCCATGGCCGTGGCCGGCGCGCTCGGCGACTCGACCCTCTCGCTCGGAAACGGGTGCCTGTGCTGCGCCGTCGACGGCAGCGAGCTGGACGTCTACCTCGAGCGGCTGGCACGGCCGTCCGCCGGGATCGACGTCATCGTCATCGAGGCCAGCGGTCTCGCCGAGCCGCAGGAGCTCGTGCGGATGGTGCTCGCCAGCGAGCACCCCGGCATCGTGTACGGCGGGCTCGTCGAGGTCGTGGACGCCGCCGAGTTCGCGCGGACACGCGCCGGACACCCCGAGATCGACCGGCATCTCGGCTTGGCCGATCTGGTCGTCGTGAACAAACTCGACCGGGCAAAGGACGCGGAGCGCGTGCTCGACGTCGTGCGGTCGCTCGTCGACCGCGCCGCCGTCGTTCCCGCCACGCACGGCCGTGTCGATCCGGAGTTCCTCTTCGACTGCAGGCCCAGTGAGGAACGCGTCGGGCAGCTCTCCTTCGACGACCTGCCCCGGCACGGCCCCGCCGACGCCGACGAGCACACCGGGCACCTGCACGCCGCGTACGACAGCCTGTCCTTCGCCTCCGCCGCGCCCCTCGACCCCCGGCGGCTGATCCGGTTCCTCGACAGCCGGCCGGAAGGGCTCTACCGGATCAAGGGGTACATCGACTTCGGGCCGTACGACACCGGGAACCGGTACGCCGTGCACGCCGTCGGCCGGTTCCTGCGGTTCTACCCGGAAGCGTGGCCGGCCGGCGCGGAGCGGCTGACGCAGCTGGTGCTCATCGGGACCGGCATCGACGCAGCCACGCTCCGCAAGGAGCTGGAGGCCTGCGTGGCCGACGCCCCGCACACCGACGAGCAGGGCATGTGGGGCGTTCTGCGCTACGTACGGGAGCCCGACGACCAGCGGGGTTAGGGCACCCCGCCGGTGCCGATCGGCGGGGTCAGGACGGGCCCGCCACCACCGCCACCGTCTTCGGCATGGGCACTCCCGAGCCGTCGCGGCGCGGGTCGGGCTGCGGCAGGTCGACCGGAGCGCCGTTCTTCTGTGAGGCGCGGGCCGGAGCGGGACCGGCCCAGGCCAGGGACAGGCAGTCCTCGCCCTTGAGGAACCGCTGGCAGCGCACCCCGCCGGTGGCCCGGCCCTTGCGCGGGTACTGGTCGAACGGGGTCTGCTTGGCCGTCGTCTGGACGGAGTCGTCCAGCGTGCCGCGTGAGCCCGCGACCGTGAGCACCACCGCGTCCACCGCCGGATCGACCGCCGCGAAGGCGATGACCTTCGCGCCCTCCGCGAGCTTGATGCCCGCCATGCCGCCGGCGGGACGGCCCTGCGGACGGACCTGCGCGGCCTGATAACGCAGCAGGTGCGCGTCGTCGGTGATGAAGACCAGGTCCTCCTCGCCTGTGCGCAGTTCGACGGCGCCGACGATCCGGTCGCCCTCCTTGAGCGTGATGACCTCCAACTCCTCCTTGTTGGAGGGGTAGTCGGGCACGACGCGCTTGACGACACCCTGCTGTGTGCCGAGCGCCAGGCCCGGCGACGACTCGTCGAGCGTCGTCAGGCAGACCACCTGCTCGTCCTCCGCGAGGGAGACGAACTCGGCCGTCGGCACCCCGCCCGCGAGGTTCGGGGTCGGCATGGTCTCCGGAAGCTGGGGCAGGTCGATGACGTTCACCCGCAGCAGGCGCCCCGCCGAGGTGACCACGCCCACCTCGCCGCGGGCCGTGGCCGGTACCGCCGAGACGATCAAGTCGTGCTTGACGCGCTTGGCGCCCGCGTCCACGGGGAACGGCTCCGCGTTCGCCGTACGGGCGAGCAGGCCCGTGGCGGACAGCAGCACCCGGCACGGAGCGTCCGCCACCTGAAGCGGCACGGCGGCGGCCGGGACGGCGGCCGACTCCTGCAGGACCGTACGGCGGTCGTTGCCGAACTTCTTGGCCACCGCGGCCAGTTCGGCCGAGACCAGCTTGCGCAGCTCCGCGTCCGACTCCAGGATGCGGGTCAGCTCCTCGATCTCCTTGTTCAACCGCTCCTGCTCCGCCTCCAGTTCGATGCGGTCGAACTTGGTGAGGCGGCGCAGGGGGGTGTCCAGGATGTACTGCGTCTGGATGTCGCTCAGGGAGAAGCGCTCCATCAGACGCTGCTTCGCCTGCGCGGAGTTCTCGCTGGAGCGGATGAGGCGGATGACCTCGTCGATGTCCACCAGGGCGGTGAGCAGGCCCTCGACCAGGTGCAGACGGTCGCGCCGCTTGCCGCGGCGGAACTCCGAGCGGCGGCGTACGACCTCGAAGCGGTGGTCGAGATAGACCTCGAGCAGTTCCTTGAGCCCCAGGGTGAGCGGCTGGCCGTCCACCAGGGCCACGTTGTTGATGCCGAAGGACTCCTCCATGGGCGTCAGCTTGTACAGCTGCTCCAGGACCGCCTCCGGCACGAAGCCGTTCTTGATCTCGACGACCAGGCGCAGACCGTGCGCGCGGTCGGTGAGGTCCTTGACGTCGGCGATGCCCAGGAGCTTCTTCGAGCCGACCAGGTCCTTGATCTTGGAGATCACCTTCTCCGGGCCGACCGTGAACGGCAGCTCGGTGATGACCAGGCCCTTCCTGCGGGCCGTCACGTCCTCCACGGTGACCGTCGCACGGATCTTGAAGGAGCCGCGGCCCTTCTCGTACGCGTCCCGGATGCCCGGGAGGCCGACGATCCTGCCGCCCGTCGGCAGGTCGGGGCCCGGCACGTGGCGCATCAGGGCGTCGAGATCGGCGTTCGGATACCGGATCAGGTGCCGGGCGGCCGCGATCACCTCGCGGAGGTTGTGCGGCGGCATGTTGGTGGCCATGCCGACCGCGATGCCCGACGCCCCGTTCACCAGGAGGTTCGGGAACGCGGCGGGCAGGGTCACCGGCTCCCGCTCCTGGCCGTCGTAGTTGGGCGCGAAGTCGACCGTGTCCTCGTCGATGGACTCGGTCATCAGGCTCGTGGCCTCGGTCATCCGGCTCTCGGTGTACCGCATGGCGGCCGGCGGGTCGTCGTTGCCCAGGGAGCCGAAGTTGCCGTGGCCGTCGACCAGCGGGACCCGCATCGAGAAGGGCTGCGCCATGCGCACCAGGGCGTCGTAGATCGACGCGTCGCCGTGGGGGTGCAGCTTGCCCATGACCTCGCCGACCACGCGCGCGCACTTCACGTAGCCGCGGTCGGGGCGCAGGCCCATCTCGTTCATCTGGTAGACGATGCGGCGGTGCACCGGCTTCATGCCGTCGCGCGCGTCCGGCAGGGCGCGGGAGTAGATGACCGAGTACGCGTACTCGAGGAAGGAGCCCTGCATCTCGTCGACGACGTCGATGTCGAGGATCCGCTCCTCGTACGAGTCGTCGGGCGGCGGGGTCTTCGTGCTGCGGCGGGCCATCGCTGCCGGCTCCTTGCTGAAGCGTGGGACGGTATCTGACGCGGACCATTGTGGACCGCCGCACCGACAACCGGGACCAGGACCCCGCCGCGGCCCTCCGTCGGGGGGCCGGGGCCGGTGGCGCGAGCAGAGTACGCGCACGCGCCGTCGGCGTCGCGGGCGGGCCGGGCCTCGGTCGGCGGAGGGGCGCCGCGCCGGGGGAGACCCCACACGCCGCACGGACCACGGCCGCATCCTCCCGCCCCACCCGGAACCCGCGGTTCTCGCTCTGGGCGAACCCGGTCCCCGTCCGGGAACTCCTCGGCGCCCCGGACGCTTGCATACAGTGGCAGGACCGGCACAAACGGCGGATGCGGCGACCGCCTCCGCGATCGAAGGGACGTACATGCCCATGGGTCACACGGCCACAGCCCAGGCAGGCTCCGGGGGCCTGACAGCGACCGAGCACCGTTTGGCCAACGGCCTGCGCGTGGTGCTCTCCGAGGACCACCTGACCCCCGTCGCGGCGGTGTGCCTCTGGTACGACGTCGGCTCGCGCCACGAAGTCAAGGGACGCACCGGCCTGGCTCACCTTTTCGAGCACCTGATGTTCCAGGGGTCCGGGCAGGTGAAGGGCAACGGACACTTCGAGTTGGTCCAGGGCGCCGGAGGCTCGCTCAACGGCACCACCAGCTTCGAGCGGACCAACTACTTCGAGACCATGCCCGCCCACCAGTTGGAGCTCGCCCTCTGGCTCGAGGCCGACCGCATGGGCTCCCTGCTGGCCGCCCTGGACGAGGAGTCCATGGAGAACCAGCGGGACGTCGTCAAGAACGAGCGCCGCCAGCGCTACGACAACGTCCCCTACGGCACGGCCTTCGAGAAGCTGACCGCCCTCGCCTTCCCGGACGGCCACCCGTACCACCACACGCCCATCGGCTCGATGGCGGACCTGGACGCGGCCACCCTGGAGGACGCCCGCGCCTTCTTCCGCACGTACTACGCGCCGAACAACGCCGTGCTCTCCGTCGTCGGTGACATCGACCCGGAGCAGACGCTCGCCTGGATCGAGAAGTACTTCGGCTCCATCCCCTCCCACGACGGCAAGCCCGAGCCCCGCGACGGCTCGCTGCCCGAGATCATCGGCGAGGAGCTGCGTGAGCTCGTCGAGGAGGAGGTCCCCGCGCGTGCGCTGATGGCCGCCTACCGGCTGCCCGAGGACGGCACGCGCGCGAGCGACGCCGCGGACCTGGCGCTCACCGTCCTCGGCGGCGGCGAGTCCTCCCGGCTCTACAACCGGCTGGTGCGCCGGGACCGTACGGCCGTGGCGGCCGGATTCGGCCTGCTCCGGCTGGCCGGGGCGCCCTCCCTGGGCTGGCTGGACGTGAAGGCGTCCGGCGACGTGGAGGTGCCGGTCATCGAGGCGGCGATCGACGAGGAGCTCACCCGGTTCGCCGAGGAGGGCCCCACGGCCGAGGAGATGGAGCGCGCCCAGGCCCAGTTGGAGCGCGAGTGGCTGGACCGGCTCAGCACCGTCGCCGGCCGGGCCGACGAACTGTGCCGGTACGCCGTCCTGTTCGGCGACCCGCAGCTCGCCCTCACCGCCGTCGGGCGCATCCTCGACGTGACCGCCGAGGACGTCCGGGAGGTCGCCGAGGCCCGCCTGCGCCCGGACAACCGCGCGGTGCTCGTCTATGAGCCCGTCGCCCCCGAGGCAGGGGAGTCCGAAGAAGCAGCGGCCTCCGGAACCGAAGAAGCCGCGGCCGCCGGCACCGACGAGAACGAGGAGACGGCGAAGTGACCGAGCTTGCCACGATGGACTTCCACCCCCAGCCGCAGGCGGGCGAGGCCAAGCCCTGGGCCTTCCCGGCCCCCGAGCGCACCACGCTCGGCAACGGTCTGACCGTCCTGCGCTGCCACCGTCCCGGCCAGCAGATCGTCGCGGTCGAGGTGCTGCTCGACGCGCCCCTGGAGGCCGAGCCCGACGGCCTCGACGGTGTCGCCACGATCATGGCGAGGGCGTTCTCCGAGGGCACCGACAAGCACTCCGCCGAGGAGTTCGCCGCCGAACTGGAGCGCTGCGGCGCCACCCTGGACGCCTACGCCGACCACCCCGGCGTGCGCCTGAGCCTCGAGGTGCCGGCCTCACGGCTCGCCAAGGGGCTCGGGCTGCTCGCCGACGCCCTCAGGGCGCCCGCGTTCGCCGACAGCGAGGTCGAACGCCTCGTCCGCAACCGTCTCGACGAGATCCCGCACGAGCTGGCCAACCCCTCCCGTCGTGCCGCCAAGGAACTCTCCAAGGAGCTGTTCCCGGCGGCTTCGCGGATGTCCCGCCCGCGGCAGGGCACCGAGGAGACGGTGGCCGGCATCGACTCGTCGGCCGTACGCGCCTTCCACGAGAAGCACGTCCGTCCCGCGACCGCCACCGCGGTGGTCGTCGGTGACCTCACCGGCATCGACCTGGACGAGCTGCTCGGTGACACCCTCGGCTCCTGGACCGGATCGGCAGCCGAGCCGCGGCCCGTTCCGCCGATCGTCGCCGACGACACCGGCCGGGTCGTCATCGTGGACCGCCCCGGCGCCGTGCAGACGCAGCTGCTGATCGGCCGGGTCGGAGCGGACCGGCACGACCGCGTGTGGCCCGCGCAGGTGCTCGGCACCTACTGCCTCGGCGGCACCCTCACCTCCCGCCTGGACCGCGTCCTGCGCGAGGAGAAGGGCTACACCTACGGCGTACGGTCGTTCGGCCAGGTCCTGAGGTCCGCGCCCCCTTCCTCCTCCGGAGGGGCCACGGGCGCGGCCATGCTCGCCATCAGCGGCTCCGTCGACACCCCCAACACCGGGCCCGCGCTCGAGGACCTGTGGACGGTGCTGCGCACGCTCGCCGCGGAAGGCCTCACGGACGCCGAGCGTGACGTCGCCGTGCAGAACCTGGTGGGGGTCGCGCCGCTCAAGTACGAGACCGCCTCGGCCGTCGCCGGCACCCTGGCCGACCAGGTGGAGCAGCACCTGGCCGACGACTACCAGGCCGAGCTGTACCGCCGGCTCGCCACCACCGGCACCGTGGAGGCCACCGCGGCCGTGGTGAACGCCTTCCCGGTGGACCGCCTCGTGACCGTCCTGGTCGGCGACGCGGCGCAGATCAAGGCGCCCGTCGAGGCGCTCGGCATCGGCGAGGTCACGGTCGTGCCCGCCGAGTAGCCGGCGCGCGCAAGCGGAGCGCACGCGCGTGCGGGCCCTGGTGGCACGAGAGCCACCAGGGCCCGCCTGTGCCCGGATTGGGGTGGAGAGGTCCTGTCTGCCCTGTGGGATGCGCTACAGAAGGCGGGATCCGTTTGGGGATGGGAAGACGCCCCGCTTAGCGTCATCCGGGCTGTTCGTCGGGCAGTGCGCCGCACCCGCGGCACCGGACAGCCATCGCCGAGTCCCCGTACGGCGCGAGCCGGGGGGAGCCGGGGACCCCGTCGTGCAGTCCCTGGGGTGAATCGGACGCCCGCGCCTGTCGCGAGGGGCCCGTAGGAGACCTTCCTGCTCCGAACCCTTCAGCTAACCCGGTAGGCGAGGGAAGGAAAGGACCACCCACTCCATGGCGTTCACACGCGCCTCCGGGAAGCACCGTCGTCCCGGCCGCATGCACCGCGGCACCGCCAGGGCGGCGGGCGTCGCGGCCCTCACCACCACCGGCGTGGTCGGCTCCCTCGCGACCACGGCGTCCGCCGCCGGTCCCGCAGCGCAGCAGACCGGCCTGACCCCCGTCATCGCCATGGGCGAGGAGGTCGCCGCACGGGTCGACGCCCAGGCGGCCGCCCAGCACGAGGCCGCGCGGGAAGCGGCCCGGGACGCCGCGCGCGAGGCCGCGGAGGAGGCCGCACGGGAGAGGGCGGCCGAGGAGGCCGAGAGGGCCCGCGAGGCCGAGGAGCGTGCCGCGCGGGAGGCCGAGCGCAAGCGCCTCACCACCTTCGTGTCGCCGATCGCGGGTTCCTACGTCTCGACCGGTTACCTGTCCGGCGGCGCCGTCTGGTCCTCCGGCAGCCACACCGGTGTCGACTTCCACGCCGCGAGCGGCACCCCCGTGCTCTCGGTCGGCACGGGCACCGTCGTGGAGGCCGGCTGGGGCGGCGCCTACGGCAACCAGGTCGTCATCAAGATGCACGACGGCACCTACACCCAGTACGGCCACCTGTCGTCCGTCGCCGTCTCGGTGGGACAGCGGGTCACCCCGGGACAGCGGATCGGCCTCTCCGGTGCCACCGGCAACGTCACCGGCGCGCATCTGCACTTCGAGGCCCGTACGACCGCCGAGTACGGCTCCGACATCGACCCGGTCGCCTACCTCCGCGCGCACGGCGTGAACCTCTGACCCGAGGCGCTTCCGGCCCGAAGCGCGCACCCCGACGCCCCGGCTCGGCTCCCGAGCCGGGGCTCTTCGCGTGCCGAGCGGCCGGATGTCCACGGGCGCGGGGTCCTTCCCGAAAGGACGGAGCCGCGCCGCCCGGAAAGGGCGACGCGGCTCCACTCGCTGCCGGAGAAACCGGAGAACTCGTCAGACGGTCTCGGGGAGCTCCTCGAGACCCTCGGAGACCAGCTTCGCCAGACGGTCCAGGGCGGCGTCGGCGCCCTCGGCGTCGGAAGCGAGGACGATCTCCTCGCCGCCCTGGGCGCCCAGGCCCAGGACGGCCAGCATGGAGGCCGCGTTGACGGGGTTGCCGTCGGCCTTGGCGATCGTCACCGGGACGCCTGCGGCCGTGGCGGCTCGGACGAAGATGGAGGCGGGACGGGCGTGGAGGCCCTCGGCCCAGCCGACGTTGACGCGGCGCTCAGCCATGTGTTGCTGCCCTTCGGTGTTCAGGTTGTCTAGACCAGTTTCCCATATCGGGAACCACACCGGGAGCGGCACTCGTTCCCGCTCCCGGTGACACCGGACCGCGGCCTCGGTCCGGCTCGTGCACCCACAGACTGCCTCGCGCCGTCGTCGTACGCGAGCCGTACTCTGGGGCCCATGCAGATCTCGTCGGACCGGCATGAGTATCCCGCCCACTGGGAAGCCGACGTGGTGCTGCGCGACGGCGGCACCGCGCGCGTGCGGCCCATCACCGTCGATGACGCCGAGCGCCTGGTCAGCTTCTACGAGCAGGTGTCGGACGAGTCGAAGTACTACCGCTTCTTCGCGCCCTACCCTCGCCTGTCCGCCAAGGACGTGCACCGGTTCACACACCACGACTTCGTGGACCGGGTGGGACTCGCGGCCACCGTGGGCGGCGAGTTCATCGCCACCGTACGCTACGACCGGATCGGCCCCGACGGAGCACCTGCCTCCTCCCGCCCGTCGCCCGCCGGAGCGCCCGCCCCCGCGGTCTCCGACGAGGCCGAGGTCGCCTTCCTGGTGCAGGACGCCCACCAGGGCCGGGGCATCGCCTCCGCCCTCCTCGAACACATCGCCGCCGTCGCGCGCGAGCGCGGCATCCGCCGGTTCGCCGCCGAGGTGCTGCCGGCCAACAGCAAGATGATCAAGGTGTTCACGGACGCCGGGTACACCCAGAAGCGCAGCTTCGAGGACGGTGTGGTCCGCCTGGAGCTCGACCTCGAACCCACCGACCGTTCGCTGGCCGTGCAGCAGGCGCGCGAACAGCGTGCCGAGGCCCGTTCCGTGCGGCGCCTGCTCACCCCCGGCTCGGTCGCGGTCATAGGCGTCGGCCGCAGGCCCGGCGGCGTGGGCCGCAGCCTCCTCGACAACATCCGGGACGGCGGGTTCACCGGCCGCCTGTACGCCGTGAACAAGGCCTTCCCGCCGGAGCAGAAGGAACTCGACGGCCCCGACGGGAGCGACGGGGGCGCGAGGGTGCCCGCCCACCGTTCGGTGCGCGACATCGACGGGCAGGTCGACCTCGCCGTCGTCGCGGTACCCGCCGAGCAGGTCCCCGAGGTCGTCGCCGAGTGCGGCGAACACGGGGTGCGGGGGCTCGTCGTGACGTCCGCCGGATACGCCGAAGCGGGCCCCGAGGGCCGTGAGCGCCAGCGCGCCCTCGTCCGGCAGGCGCGTACGTACGGCATGCGGATCATCGGGCCGAACGCGTTCGGCGTCATCAACACCTCCCCGGACGTGCGGCTGAACGCCTCGCTCGCGCCCGAGATGCCGCGCCCCGGCCGCATCGGCCTGTTCGCCCAGTCCGGAGCCATCGGCATCGCCCTGCTGTCGCGGCTGCACCGGCGCGGCGGAGGCGTCACCGGCGTCACGGGCGTGTCCACCTTCGTCTCGTCCGGCAACCGTGCCGACGTCTCCGGCAACGACGTCATGCAGTACTGGTACGACGACCCGGACACCGACGTCGCCCTGATGTACCTGGAGTCCATCGGCAACCCCCGCAAGTTCACCCGCCTCGCCCGCCGGACCGCGGCGGTCAAGCCGCTCGTCGTGGTCCAGGGCGCCCGTCACGGCGCGGGTCCCCGCGGGCACGCCGTGCGCGCGACGCGACTGCCGCACGAGACCGTCTCCGCGCTGCTGCGACAGGCCGGGGTGATCCGGGTGGACACCATCACGGAACTGGTCGACGCGGGCCTGCTGCTCGCCCGCCAGCCGCTGCCGGCCGGGCCCCGGGTGGCGATCGTGGGCAACTCCGAGTCCCTGGGACTGCTCACCTACGAGGCGTGCCTCGCCGAAGGACTGCGCCCGCACCACCCGCTGGACCTCACCACCGCGGCGTCGGCGGCGGACTTCCACGCGGCCCTGTCCCGGGCGCTGGCCGACGACACCTGCGACGCGGTGGTCGTGACCGCGATCCCGGCGCTGGGGGGAAGGGCGGCCGGTTCCGTCGGCGATGCGGCGCTCGCCGAGGCGCTGCGCTCGGCCGCCGCCGCGACCCCGTCCAAGCCGGTCCTGGTGGTCCACGTGGAACTCGGCGGCCTGGCGGAGGCCCTGTCGGCGGCGGCGAGCACGGCCCCGCAGACGGAGTCGTCCGCCCGGCCCCGCCCCGCGCCGCCGACCGGGGAGTCGGCGGCCCCGCCCCGCCCCGCGCCGCCGGCCGGGGAGCGCGCACCCGCCGCCGGCCCTCCGCCGGCGCCCGTGCTCCTCCCCGAGGACGCCCACCTCATCCCCGCCTACCCCGCCGCCGAACGCGCCGTCCGCGCCCTCGCCCACTCCGTCACCTACGCCCAGTGGCGGCGGGACGCCGCCGACCCCGGCAGGGTGCCCGAGTACGAGGACATCGACGAGAAGGGCGCCGCCGGACTCATCCACGCTCAGCTGACCCGCGGGCAGGACCTGACCCTCGGCACCGAGGAGACCTGCGAACTGCTCGGCGCCTACGGCATCCACGTCCACCGCGCCCTCCCGGCTCCCACGCCCGACGCCGCCGCCGAGGCCGCCCGCACCCTGGGCCACCCCGTCGCCCTCAAGGTGACCGCCCCGCACCTCAGGCACCGCGCCGACCTGGGCGGCGTACGGCTGGACCTGGCGAACGAGGAGCAACTGCGCCGGGCGTACGCCGAACTGACCCAGCAGCTCGGCACGCCCGAGGAACTGCGCCCCGTCGTGCAGCGGATGGCGCCGCGCGGTGTCGACACCATCGTCCGCGCGGTGATCGATTCCGCGGCCGGTGCCGTGTTGTCCTTCGGGCTCGCCGGGCCCCCTTCGCAGCTGCTGGGCGACATGGCGCACCGGCTGATCCCGGTCACCGACCGGGAGGCGACCTCCCTGGTGAGGTCGATCCGCACCGCGCCCCTGCTGTTCGGCTGGCGCGGCTCGACCCCGGTCGACACCCCCGCGCTGGAGGAACTGCTGCTGCGGGTGTCGCGGCTGGTCGACGACCACCCCGAGGTCGTCGCCGTCAGCCTGGAGCCGGTGGTCGTCGCCACCCACGGCGTGAGCGTCCTCAGCGCCTCCGTACGCCTGGCCCCGCCGCCCGCCCGCGACGACCTCGGCCCCCGGACGCTCCCGGCGTACTGAGGAGCGCAAGCCCTCGAGGGTCCGACCCGGCAGGTCACCGGGTGTTTGGCGGCGCGTCGGGCGGGCACCTGTGCTCCGTTCCGCCCGCCCGACGAACGGAGACAACGGCATGCGCCTCGGGGGCATCGACGCCGACAGGACCGGATCCCCCTCGCCCGGCACACCACCCGCCCGGGGGAGGAGCACCGGGCTCTCCGCCGAATCCGCCGCCGTCCCCCGTCGCGCTTTCCGCCGTCCTCCGGCGTGCTCCCGGCCGATCCACCGATCGTCCGCACGCGCGTCTGCCGCAGCCTGACGCGGATCACCGACCCCGTACGCGCACCGTGTGCCGACCCCGAACGGGATGCCGTGCGGCTCCGCCGAGCCGCACGCCCGGCTCGGTGTGGCGCGGCGGCGCCCCTCCGGACGGCTCTCCCTGCTACACAGATCACTGAATACCGGCGAACCAGACATAAACCCCAAGGCTCGAGCGGAGGCCGCTCGCGCGTCAGCGGTCGGGCCACCGTGAAGGAGCAGGTGCTGACGTGCTGGTCCTGCTGGCCGCCTACGCGACGGTCGCAGCGTCGATCCCCTGGTGGGAACGTCGGCTCGGTCGTGCGGTGTGGGCCGTGGCGGCCCTGGTGCCGTTGGCGACGGTGGTCTGGGCGGGCACGCGGGCGGCGGGCGTCCTGGACGGCGGCTCGTACGAGGAGTCCCTGAGGTGGGCCCCGTCGCTCGGTCTGACGATCGATCTGCGCCTGGACGCCCTGTCGCTGCTGATGCTGTGGGTGGTGGCCGGTGTCGGGGCACTGGTGCTGCTGTACTGCCGGTACTACGTCGAACATGACGCCGGCCCGCTGGCCGCTCTGCTGCTGGCCTTCGCCGGGGCGATGATCGGACTGGTCCTGGCGGACAACCTCTTCGTCCTGTACGTCTTCTGGGAGCTGACCACGGTCGCCTCCTTCCTGCTGATCGCAGGGCCCGGAAAGCGGGCCGAGCAGCGCCGGGCCGCCCGTCAGGCCCTGCTGGTGACGGCGGCCGGCGGCCTGGCGATGCTGCTCGGCTTCATCATGCTGGGCCAGGCGGCCGGCACCTACCGCGTCTCGGCGATCCTCGCGGACCCCCCACGGGGCGGCGCGGTCTCCGCCGCCGTGGTGCTCGTCCTGGCCGGCGCGTTCACCAAGTCCGCGCAGATGCCGCTGCACGGCTGGCTGCCCGCGGCGATGGTGGCCCCCACACCGGTCAGTGCCTTCCTGCACGCGGCGGCGATGGTCAAGGCCGGGGTCTACCTGATCGCCCGCCTGGCGCCCGCCCTGGCCGACGTGACGCCGTGGCGGCCCATGGTGCTCGGCGTGGGGCTCGCCACGATGGTGGTGGCCGCGTGGCGGGCGCTGCGCGAGACCGACCTGAAGCTGCTCCTCGCCTACGGGACCGTCAGCGAACTCGGTCTGCTGACCGCCCTGCTGGGCGCCGGAACCCGGACGGCGGCGCTGGCCGGCGTGGTGATGCTGCTGGCGCACGCGGCGTTCAAGTCGGCGCTGTTCCTGTCCGTCGGGATCGTGGACCACCACACCGGTACCCGCGACATCCGGGAGCTGTCGGGACTGGGCCGCCGGCTGCCCGTGCTCTTCGGCGTCACGGCACTCGCCACCGCGTCGATGGCCGGTCTGCCGCCCCTCGTCGGCTTCCTGGGCAAGGAGGCCGCCCTGGACGCGTTCCTGCACGGCACCGAACTCTCCGGCCACCAGCAGCTGACGGTGGTGCTCGTGTGCGGCTCCACGCTGACCGTGGCGTTCGCGGCACGGTTCCTGCACGGCGCCTTCGGCGGGCCGCCGAAGGGGAGGGCGGCACGGTCCGCGCGGAGCCCGGAGGCGGGATTCGTCGCACCGGTGGCCGTGCTGTCCGGGGCGGGCCTGGTGCTGGGCGTGGCGTACCCCGGCACGGCGGCCCTGACCACCGCCTACGCCGACGCCTACCCGCCGGGAGCCGGCGGACCGTACGAACTGTCCCTGTGGCACGGCTTCACCCCGGTACTCGGGCTGTCCGCGCTGTCGCTCGTCGCCGGTGCCCTGATCCACGCGCTCCGCCGCCGCTCTGCCGCGGTGAACCGCCTGCCGCGCCTGACCGACGTGCAGCACGCGTACGACCGCGCGGTCGAGGGCGTGGACCGGCTGGCCGTGGCACTGACCCGGCACACCCAGGTCGGCTCGCTGCCCGTCTATCTGACCGTGCTGCTCACGACGGTCGTCGCGGTGCCCGGCGCGGCACTCGTAGCGGCGGCACCGTCGCTGGGGGCACCGCCCCTGTGGCGGTATTCGCTCGAACCGGTGCTGGCCGTGGTCATGCTGGCGGCCGCCGCGGCGGTGGTGGCCGCCCGGCACCGGCTCACCGCCATCCTGCTGACCGGGGCCGTCGGGTACGGCGCGGCGGGCCTGTTCCTGGTCCGCGGAGCCCCGGACCTGGCGCTCACCCAGTTCCTGGTCGAGACGACGACGCTGGTCGTCGTGGTGCTGGTGCTGCGCCGGATGCCGGCCCGGTTCGATCCCGGCCGGAGGTCGGTGCCGGGGCGGGTGCTGCGGGGCGCGGTTGCCGTCGGGGTCGGCGCCGTCGTCACCTGCTTCGCGCTGGCGGCGGCCTCCGCGCGCACGGCCCCGGTGATCTCGCCCGGATACCTGCGCCGGGCGGCGGAGACGGGCGCCCTCAACGTCGTCGACGCGATCATCGTCGACTTCCGGGCCCTGGACACGCTGGGTGAGATCTCGGTCGTGCTGGTGTCGGCGGTCGGAGTGGGCAGCCTGATCCGGTTCCGCGACCGCGACGCGGTGCGGGGCACCGACGAGGAGCCGCCGACCCGCTTCCCCACGACGCACTGGGACGAGCCCCGGCAGACCTGGCTGCCGGGAGCAGGTGAACGGCCCGGCGGCGAGCGCTCGGTCCTGCTGGAAGTGGCCATCCGGCTGCTCTTCCCCTCGATCCTGGTGCTCTCGGTGTTCCTGCTGTTCTCCGGGCACTACCGCCCCGGCGGAGGGTTCTCCGGCGGACTGGTCGCGGGGCTGGCGTTCGTCCTGCGGTACCTCGTCGGCGGCCAGGCCGACCTCGGCGCCGCCGTACGCCTGCGCCCGGTCGCGGTCGCGGGCACGGGCCTGGTGATCGCGGCGGTCACCGCCCTGGCGCCGCTGACCGTCGGCGGTGCGCCGCTGGACAGCCGCCTGGTGACCTGGCACCTGCCGCTGCTGGGCGAGGTGAAGTGGGCGACCAGCCTGTTCCTCGACGTCGGTGTCTACCTGCTCGTGGTCGGTGTCGTCCTCAAGCTCCTGTCGGCGGTGGGCGTCTCGCTCGGAGAGGCCGGTGCGGCGGCGGCCCGGGAAGAGGAGGGATCCGTCCGGTGAGCGGCGCGGTGGACAACACGGTGAACACCCTCGACGTGACGATGGCCGTCGTGGTGGGCGGCCTGTTCACGATCGGCTTCCACCTCATGCTGCAACGGTCCCTGATGCGGATCGTCCTCGGCTTCATCCTCCTGGGCCACGGCACCAACCTGCTGCTCCTGGTCGCCGGCGGCACACCCGGCCGGCCCCCGGTACTGGACGGGAAGCCGGTGAACCCGGCGGAGCCCGCCGACCCGCTGCCCCAGGCCATGGCACTGACGTCGATCGTGATCACGTTCGGTCTCACGGCGTTCCTGATGGCCCTCGCCTACCGTTCCTGGCGGTTGTCCGGCAGCGACGAGGTGCGCGACGACGTGGAGGACCGGCGCATCGACATCGCCCTGCAGCGCGCCGGGTCCGACGAGGTGAGCGGCACACACGAGGAAACCGACCTCGACGACGGCGACGGAACCGACGACGGCGACGAACCGGACCACCGCGACCACGGCACCACCCCGGGGGACCACCGATGACCGCACTGCTGCTCGTCCTGCCCGTGGTACTGCCGGTCCTGGCCGCCGGTGTGACCCTGCTCGGCCTGCCCGGCCGGGTGGTCCGCGCGATGAGCACCCTCGTCCTGGCGGGCGTCCTGGCGGACGCGGCGGCTCTGCTGGCCCTCGCCGAAACCCGCGGTCCGCAGGCCGTGCACGTAGGCGGCTGGCCGGCCCCGCTGGGCATCACGCTCGTCGCCGACCGGCTGTCGGCGCTCCTGCTCACGGTGTCCCTCCTGGTGACCCTGGCCGTGCTGCTCTTCGCGATCGGCCAGGGCACCGCCGAGGACCGCCGCAGCACGGCGGAGGTCTTCCACCCCGCCTATCTGCTGCTCGTCACCGGGGTGAGCCTGGCCTTCCTCACCGGCGACCTGTTCAACCTCTTCGTGGCCTTCGAAGTGCTGCTCGCCGCCTCCTACGTCCTGATCACCCTGGACGCCGACGGGAACCGCACCAGGGCGGGCATGACGTACACGATCATCAGCCTGACGTCCTCCCTGCTGTTCCTCACGCTCGTCGGCCTGGTGTACGCGGCCACCGGCACGGTCACCCTGGCCCAGCTCGGGCCGCGGCTCGCCGAACTCCCCGACGGCCTGCGCGGCGCGCTCGCCCTGCTGCTCCTGGCCGTCCTGGGCATCAAGGCGGCGCTCGTCCCCCTGCACTTCTGGCTGCCCGACAGCTATCCCACCGCGCCGGCGCCGATCACCGCCGTGTTCGCCGCACTGCTGACCAAGGTCGCCGTCTACGCCCTGCTGCGCACCCAGACGCTGCTCTTCCCGCGCTCCAGCGTGTGGGTCCTGCTGGCCTGCGTGGCGATCGCCACCATGATCGTGGGCATCCTCGGCGCCCTCGCGCAGGACGACGTCAACCGGCTGCTGTCCTTCGCCCTCGTCGGCCACATCGGCTTCATGCTGTTCGGGCTCGCGATGTTCGACACCCTCGGGCTCACCGGCACGGTCCTCTACATGGTCCACCACATCGTCGTCCAGGCCGCGCTCTTCCTGGCCGCCGCCCTCGTCGTACGCCACACGGAGACGACGGGCCTGGAACGCATGGCGCAGCGGCCGCCCCCGACGCCGGTGGTCGCCGTGCTGTTCGCCCTCCCCGCCCTGAGCCTGGCCGGGATCCCGCCGTTCTCCGGGTTCGTGGCCAAACTGACCCTGCTGCGGGCCGGCGTGGGGCAGGGCGGCACCGCGGCGTACGCCCTCGCCGCGGCCGCCCTGCTCACCAGCCTGCTGACGATCTACGCCATGACCCGGGTGTGGACCAGGGCCTTCATGCGGCAGAAGCCGTATCCGGACCGCCGCGACGCGGGCCGTCCGGACCCGCACCGGCGCGAAGGCGACCGCCGGACCCCGGCACCGCGGGACGAGCCCACGGCCTCCGACACCGTCCGCGGCCCGGAGCCCCGCGCCGACCGGTACGGGGCCGGGCTGATGACCGCCGCCACCGCCGTCATGGTGGTGACCAGTGTCGCGGTGGCCGTCTGGGCGGGCCCGCTCGCCCACGTCGGCGAACGAGCCGCACACGAACTGCTCGACCCGTGGGCCTACCGCTCCGCCGTCGTGACCGGGGAGGACCGTTGACCCGCCGGGAGAACGCCCGCCGAGTCCGGCACCACCTGCCCATGATCGGCTGGCTGTGGCTGCTGTGGATCCTGCTGTGGGGGTCCGTGAGCCCGGTGGTCCTCGTCGGAGGCCTGCTCGTCGCCACGGCCGTCGTCGGGACCTTCTCCCTGCCGCCGGTCCTGCCGGGGGCGGTGCCCCGGCCACTGGCGATCGGGCGCCTGCTGATCGCCCTGCTGACCGATCTCGTCGGGTCCGGGACCACCGTCGCCTGGCAGGTCCTGAGATACGGGGGAAGGACGTCCGCCGCGATCGTCGAGGTCCCGCTGCGCGTCGACAGCGACCTGCTGATCACCGCCGTGGCCGAGTTCACCACCATCGCGCCCGGCACGCTGGTGGTGGAGATCGACCGGCGCCGGCAACGGCTGTACGTCCACACGATCCCGGTCCACGACGAAGCCGACGTCGCCCGCCGCAGAAAGGCGGTGCAGTCCGTGGAGCGCAGGGTCGCACGGGCCGTCGGCACGACCCGCCGCCGCACCGGACCGCCCGGAGACGACGGCACCGGGCCTTCCCCCGACCCCGATCGAGGAGGCAGAACACCATGACCGTCATGTACACCGCCACCCTGGCCGTGCTGTCGGTGGCCGGACTGCTCACCCTGCTGCGCCTCGTGCGCGGTCCGGACGCGCTCAACCGCATCGTGGCGCTGGACGTCCTGCTGACGATGATCATCGCCGGGACCGCCGTGGGCATGGCCGTGCGCGAGGACACCACGCCCCTGCCCGTGCTCGTCGTCCTCGCCCTGCTCGCCTTCACCGGATCGGTGACGGCCGCCCACCTGATCGAGAAGCGGGCGGGCCTGCGATGACCGCCGTGCCCGACGTGATCACCGCCATCCTGCTCCCGGCCGGTGCGGTCTTCTGCCTGCTCGGCTCCGTGGGACTGCTCCGCTTCCCGGACATCGGCAGCCGCCTGCACGCGGCCGCCAAGGCCCAGACGCTCGGCCTGCTGCTCATCCTGGCCGGAACCGCCGTGCAGATGCCCCTGCGCTACGCGCCGGTGCTCCTGCTCGTCATCCTGTTCCAGCTGCTCACCGCGCCGATCACCAGCCAGATCGTCGGCCGTACCGCCTACCGGGTCCAGGCCCTCGACCGCAGCAGGCTGTTCCGGGACGAACTCGCCGACCGCCTCGCGCGGGACGGCACCCCGGTGGACGAGCAGCCGTCGGGCGAGGACGTGGACCGGTGAAGCGGATCGGTGACGCCCCGCCGCTCGAACGCCCGGGCGGCTCGACCGCGCAACTCCCGGCGGATCCGGACCGGCGCGAGCGGGAGTGCCGCGACCGGTGCTTCGCAGTCAGCGGTCCCCCGTAGGATGGGCGCCATGGCCAAGACCAGTACGACGACCCAGGGGCTGCGGGCGGCGATCGAGCGCAGCGGCTACTACCCGGCCCTCGTGGCCGAGGCGGTGGAGGCCGCCGTGGGCGGCGAGCCCGTCCGGTCGTACCTGGTCCACCAGGAGACGACGTTCGACCAGAACGAGGTGCGGCGCCATGTGACCGTGCTCGTCCTCACCGGCAACCGCTTCATCGTCAGCCACACCGACGAGCAGGCCGCCGACACCACCTCCCCGACGCCCTACGCCACCACGTCCACGGAGTCCGTGAAGCTCGGCCGGATCTCGTCGATCGTGGTCAGCCGCGTGGTCGCCAACCCCGAGTCGTACAAGCCGGGCACCCTGCCCCGCGAGATCGTGCTCACCATCGGCTGGGGCGCGGTCTCCCGCCTCGACCTGGAGCCGGCCGCCTGCGGCGACCCCAACTGCGAGGCCGACCACGGCTACACCGGCAGCTCGACCGCCGACGACCTCAGCCTGCGGGTCAGCGAGGCCGGGGACGGCCCGGAGACGGTGCGCCAGGCGCTCGCCTTCGCGCAGGCCCTCTCCGAGGCGACCGCGGACCCCACGAACTGATGACACACACCTCCGACACCCCGCACACCCCGAACCTCGCGCAGGCCGCCCCCACCGCCTGGCCCCTCACGCCCGGGGCCCACCCCGAGCCCCTCGCCCCGGCCTCCGCGCCCCGGCCCGAATACGGCACCGGCTCACTGGCCGACCTGCTGCCCACGCTCGCCGCGGGCATGGGCGTCCCCGGCCTCACCGCCGCGATCCCGGAACTGCCCCCCGCCGACCGGAACTGCGTGTTCCTGATCGACGGCCTCGGCTGGGAGCAGCTGAAGGCGCACCCCGAGGAAGCCCCGTTCATGGCGTCCCTGCTGCCCGGCTCGCGCGGCGGCACCGGACGGCCGATCACCACGGGCTACCCGGCCACCACCGCCACCTCCCTCGCCTCCGTCGGCACCGGTCTGCCGCCCGGAGCACACGGCCTGCCCGGGTACACCGTGCGCAACCCGGACACCGGCGAACTGATGAACCAGCTGCGCTGGCAGCCCTGGACCCGGCCCGACACCTGGCAGCCGCACCCCACCGTCTTCGAGCTGGCCCACCGCGCCGGGGTGCACGCCGCCCAGGTGTCCTCGCCCGCCTTCGCCCAGACGCCGCTGACGAAGGTCGCGCTGAGCGGCGGCACCTTCCACGGGCGGCTGTCCGGAGAGGAGCGCATGGACCTCGCGGCCGAACAACTGGCCGCCGCCGACCGCTCCCTGGTCTACACGTACTACGCCGAGGTCGACGGCGCCGGACACCGCTACGGCGTCGACTCCGACACCTGGCGTGGCCAGCTCATGTACGTCGACCGCCTGGTCCAGCGCCTGGCCGAACAGCTTCCGCCGCGCAGCGCGCTCTACGTCACCGCCGACCACGGGATGGTCGACGTGCCCTTCGACGAGGAGCACCGCATCGACTTCGACCACGACTGGGAGCTGGGCGCCGGGGTCGCCCTGCTCGGCGGCGAGGGCCGCGCCCGCCACGTCTACGCCGTCCCCGGCGCGGAGAACGACGTACTGACCTGCTGGCGCGAGGTGCTCGGCGAGCAGTTCTGGGTGGCCTCGCGGGACGAGGCGATCGCGGCGGGCTGGTTCGGCCCCCGCATCGACGACCGCGTCCACCACCGCATCGGCGATGTGGTCGCCGCCGCGCGGGACGACGTGCTGGTCATCGCCTCGGAGCGGGAGCCGAAGGAGTCGGCGATGGTCGGCAACCACGGTTCGCTGACCCCTGCCGAGCAGCTGGTCCCGCTGCTCGAAGTACGCTCCTGAGGCTCCCGGCCGCCGGCTTCCGACCGCCGTCCCGACCCAGCCCGCCCCCACCGAAAGGTGCCCAACCTCCCATGCCCGAGCTCGTGTTCTTCTCCGGAACGATGGACTGCGGGAAGTCGACGCTGGCTCTCCAGATCGAGCACAACCGCTCGGCGCGCGGCCTGGTGGGCATGATCTTCACCCGTAACGACCGTGCGGGGGAGGGCAAGCTGTCCTCCCGCCTCGGCCTGGTCACCGACGCGGTGGAGGTCGGGGACCGCGCGGACCTGTACACGCACCTCGTTGACCACCTCACGCAGGGCCGGCGCGCGGACTACGTGATCGCGGACGAGGCACAGTTCCTGGCACCGGAGCAGATAGACCAGCTCGCACGTGTGGTGGACGACCTGGAGATCGACGTCTACGCCTTCGGCATCACGACCGACTTCCGCTCCAAGCTGTTCCCGGGCTCCCAGCGCCTGGTCGAACTGGCCGACCGGGTCGAGGTGCTCCAGGTCGAGGCCCTGTGCTGGTGCGGCGCCCGCGCCACCCACAACGCCCGCACCGTCGGCGGAGTCATGGTCGTGGAGGGCGCCCAGGTGGTGGTCGGCGACGTCACCGACTCCGCGGACGAGGTCGGCTACGAGGTCCTGTGCCGCCGCCACCACCGCCGCCGCATGACGGCCGCGACGGCCCGCGCGGCGACTCTGGCACCGGACGTGCTGCCCATCACTCAGGCCTGACCGGACCGGTCAGCCGGTACGGGGTCTGCCGAACTCCTCGATCAGCACCGGATACTGCTCCCCACCGTGTCCGGCGGCGATCGAGCGGTCGGCCAACGCCTTGATCAGCCGCGGCAGTTCGGCGTTGACACCCATCGCCTCGCTCTCCTCGATCAGGTGTGCCATGGCTCGTGCGTCGGTCTCCAGGGCCGACACCTCCGCCGGAAAGGAACCGCTGTCGACCTGCCGGGCATACCCGGGAAGCCACCCGGCCACCCCCACCGCGATCGTCCTGGGGGACGGAATCCTCCGGCCCTGCTCGAACGAGGCGATCGTGGACGCCGAGTACCCGAGCCGCCTCCCGAACTCCTCGCGTTCCAGGCCCTCCCGCACCCGCAGCGTCTTCATGGTCTGCCCGAACGCGACGACGACCCCTCGCCCCGCCTCGTCCTCCGGTCGCCGCCCGGCTCCGTCGTCGTTGTCCCAGTCGTCCCCGAGACGCACGACCGCCCCCGCGCCGCCGTGCCCAAGCTCCCCGGGAACCGCCTCGGCCCCCGCCACCGCGCCCTTGCGCTCCGCCGTGTTCACCACCGCCTGTTCTGCTCAACGCCCCACGAGGGACGCCGTCACGGCACGCGGCTCGTACTCCCGCGGAGAGCGCGCGCACAGCCGTCCCCTGTCGCTGCGTTACCGCTGGCCACGCTAAGTGAACGCCGGGACCGTGTGGGCATGACGATGCAACCCGTCAACTCCACCAGCATCACCCAACCCGCCACCTCCTGCGTCCCCTTGAAGGCGGCCCCGTCACCGGACCACATCTTCGAGTCGATTGAGGAGGCCCACACCCCCGTCGAAGCCCGCGACCGACTCGCTCGGACAGCCTCCTCCGAAGGCATGTCCTTACAGGGTCGCCTGTCTCACCTCGCCGAGACCCTGCTGACGTCCGAGGAACGCATGGCCCACGCCGACCAGGCGTGCGTCATCCTGCGGGAATGGAACGGTTACGACCCGAGTGTGAATGAACAGGCTGCTCTGGAAATCGAGTTGGACCTACGAGTAGGTGCGGCGACGGCACGGTGACTGATCGCCCACGGGGGAGTGGAGTGCGTCGACCCGGCTTCCTGGAGCAACGGTGTCAGCCCACTCCAGGCCAGTCAGCGTTGGCACGGCGAACGCCCGAACCGCCGACCATCGCCTCCTGCCTTCGCCGGTGCGCCTCGATGAGGAACCGCTGCGAGTGAGCCACGAACGGACCATGGCGCTCGATGAAGGAGTGGAGTTCCGCCAGGCGTTCGCGGTAGGCATCCACTGTAAAACCGGGAACGATCCAGATCACCTTACGCAGGAAGTGGACCACCGCCGCGATGTCGTGGAACTCCACCCGGAGAGCTTCCTGGCGTACGTCGACGACGTCCAAGCCCGCCGCCTCCGCGCCGGTCACCGCCGCGATCGGGCTCGTGCCTGCGTAGGTGGTCGCCGCCGACACCGACTGCGACCTCGGTCCCTGAGGCCCCATCATGAACTCGGTCAGTTCTCGCACTGAGCCTGAACCGACGTGTTGGGCCAGGTACACGCCACCCGGGCGTAGCACCCGTCGCACCTCGTCCCAGCGGGTCACCACAGGATGTCGGCTGACCACCAGGTCGAACGACTCCTTCAAGAACGGCAGGTCGGATGCGTCCTCGGCCTCGACGACAGTTGCGTCGAACTTCGCCAGAGTACGGCGGGCGATCGCGATGTTCGGGGGCCAGGACTCCGTCGCCGCCAGCACAGGCGGGGCGACGGGGATCGAGGCCAGCACCTCGCCACCACCCGTCTGGATGTCGAGTCCGGCCGCGGCCTTCGCCATTCGCTCCGCAAGCAACCGGGCATAGCCCCAGGACGGCCGCTGCTCGCTGGCGCGACCTGCGAACCAGGAAAAGTCCCACCCCGCAGTGGGAACGGCCTCGCCTTCCTCTACGAGCTCCTCGAATGCAGGCATGGCGCCGAGAATGGCAGGTGGGAGTGGCGCACGCATCCGAGTTTCGACGGTTCACCATCCGGCGCGAACCGCCTCGCGATTCCCGTACGCCCCTCGGGCCACGACACCGCAGACACAGGTCTCTCGGCGATCACAGAGCGTCGCAACTCCAGATTACGGAACCTGTGCCTGCCCTGTCTGCCGGCCGACCTGTCCGCGCGACCGCTGAGGTCGCTGACCACTGATCCCAAGGGGATATCGCCATGGACCTTCATTCCGACGTGGCCGTATTGCTCGATCTCGTACCGGCGGACTTCGCGGGCAGAGAGCGGATCGACTGGGGCGCGGCCGAAACCGAGCTGGGCATCGGGCTTCCGAGCGACTACGGGGCTCTGCTGGACACATACGGCGTGGGCGATATCGGAGATCTCGTCATCCTGCCACCACTCCCCAGTGACGTGCGCGGACGGGAAAGTGCCATAAGGGCCAGATGGCGAGGACCCGGTGGTGTTCCTCCGGGTGGTGCGAGCGATCTGAAGGTGGTGTTGTGGGTCGAGCCGGTCGCGCTGCTCGGCGGGAGGGGGGGATTGAGTGACAGTGCCTCGGACCTTGCCGGGGCGGTCAGCTGCTCGTGCGGGCGGTTTTCCGTGACCGCCCGGTGGGACGGCAGCCCCGACGTGGGCGATACCAGGGCACGTGTCCACGCCCCGGGGAGGAGACACCGTCCCAAAACCGTGAGCACTTTGGCCATTACTGTTCTGATGTCGCTCGTTTGAGCGCTTAAGTGACACATACCCGCTGACTGCTCACAGTTTCCGGCAGGGCACCCTTCTCCGGTCCCGCAGCCTCGGGGCCGTGAAGACCCCCTGCACGACCCGGTGGGGCACCATCCGCCCCTGCGTCACAGCAGCGTCGGCTGCCGGCTCGAACAGACGAGAAGGACCCTGGATACCGAACTCAGCGGAGCACCCCGGCCTGGCCGCGCAGTGGTGTGCGGTTCGCGGCGGCCGTGCCGTGCGCCCAGCCCTCCTGGTCCCGGACGTGTGTCTCACCGAGGTGGTAGGACAGGTCCGTGAACCGCTCGTCCACCTGGCCGTCCATCACCCGGGGCCCGGGTGGCCGGCATCGACAGCAGTGCGGGCCCGTGGTCCTCGCGGGCCGCCTCGGTGGTCTCGCCGGTCGCCCGGGTCAGCCGCTCGGCGATCCGCGCGGCACCGGTTGGCCTCCGCCTTCGCCCGCAGCAGGTGCGCCTTCGGTTTCACGTACGGCGTGTCCACACCGACCCGCACACCCCCGGCACCTGCCGGGTGCCCTGCTCGGCGTCCGACAGCGCCGCGTCAATGTTGTGCCGGGTCGTGAGCTGCTGCGCCTTGGCGGTGAGAGCCTCGGCCTCCTCGGGGAACTCGGTGGACTCGGCCTTCGCCGGCAGTCCGCGAACCTTCGCCGGCGCCGGAGCCTTCGCACTGCTGCCCCTTGGCGCGGTGTTGTGTCCGCGCCCACCGCAGTGGCTCCGGCCGTCCGCTCACGGAGCCCCTCAGCCGTGCGCTTGAATGATCGAATGGCTGTGGCAATGGACGAGGAAACGGTGTGCGCGTTCGCCGACGACACCGAGGTCACCGAGGGGCGGATCCTGCTCGCCGACGGTGCGGTGATCGAGGCGGGGAGCGAGTCCCGGGGCATCGGCGGTCTGGTGCGGGACGGCTCGGGCACCGCCTGCGGGGTCCGGGTGCAGGTCGTGGGGCGGGAACTGACGGCGGAATGCGACGGTGCGTGCGCCCCGACGTCAGGACGCTTGTGCCGGCATGCCGTCGCACTCGCCCTGCACGCCGTCGAACGGCGCCTGCCCTGGCGCGCCACGCCTGCCGGGGACGCTCGCCGTGTCCTGGGTGAAGCCCTGAACACACTCACCGCCGTGGAGAAGGCCGCAGTGCTGGACCGGCTGCTGGACGCCCGGCCCGAACTACGCGCGGAAGCCGACCGGTTGGCCGTACGCGTGCTGAACCCGCGGGCACGCGCTGAACTGTCAACCCTTCAGGAGAGGACCGCAGTCGAGGTCGAGCACGCCCTGCGCGCCCTGGAGATCGATCAGTTGAGCACCAGTTATCGCCCGGGCTTCGGGTACACCGACGTCCATGAGGCCGCGAGCCGCCTGATCCAGCCGGTCATCGAGCAGTACGAGGCCGATGTCCGTCGCCGTCTGGAGTTGGGCATGCTCGACGCGGCCGAGGCCGTGGCCCTCGGCGTACTCGACGGACTGGACGCCTGTGAAGGCGAATACGACGGCGACGAGGTGCTGTGCTACGCCAGGGAGGATCTTGCCGGGACATACGGGTACACCGTCCGCGAACTGATGCACACCGCAGGCCGGGCCGTGGAGTAGTCCCGCAGTGCCCGGTTCGTGTCGTGTGGACGCGCAGGCCGGCGGTGACGCGCTGGACCGACGTCTACGAGGGTGCGCACAGCACCGGAACCGGCAGCGACCGGACCGGCCCGGAACCGCGTCCGCTTCCTGCCGGAGGAAGACCTGCGTCCGCGGTGGTCGCCGACCGCGAAGCCTGCCCGTCAGAGAGGGCTCTGCAAGAGCGCGAAGCGGGCGCCCTCCGGGTCGGCGACCGTGGCGGTGCGGCCGTGGGTGGTGTCGCGGGACCGTCCGAGGATCTGGCCGCCCAGGTGCAGGACGCGGTCCACCGCGTCGTCGAGGTCGGCCACGGTGAAGTACGTCGTCCAGTGCGGTCCCCGGTCCCGGAGCAGGACGTTGCCCACGCCGTGGACGGCGGCCACGGGGTGGCCCTCCAGGTTCAGGGCCACGTGGTCGACTTCGGTGGAGATCTCCGGTTCCACCGTGTAACCGAACACCGATGCGTAGAACTTGGCCGCCCGCTCCGACTCGAAGGTCGTCAACTCGTTCCAGGCGGGCGCGCCGGGCACCCCGGTGACGGCCGTGCCGAGGTGCGCGGACGCCTGCCAGATGCCGAAGACGGCCCCCGAGGGGTCGGAACAGATCGCCAGCCGCCCGGCCTCGGAGGCGTCCAGCGGGCCGACCCCGACCGTGCCGCCGCAGGACCGCACGGCCTCGGCCGTGCGGTCCACGTCCGCGGAGGCGAAGTAGGGCGTCCAGGCGATGGGCAGGTGACGGTCCGGCGGCAGCAGGCCGATGCCGGCCACCTCGCGGCCGTCGAGCAGCGCGCGTGCGTACGGGCCGGGTTGCTGCGGGCCGGGCCGGAACTCCCAGCCGAACAGCGCTTCGTAGAACCTCCGGGCCGTGTCCGGTCCGTGCACCATGAGGCTCACCCAGCAGGGTGTGCCGGGCACGTGCCGAAAGGGCGCTTCACCGTCTCGGTGGGCGGACCCCCGTGTGTCGGTCATCGTCGCTCTCTTCTCGACCCGGGCGAGGGTCGTGTCGCGTTCGCTCCGCGGATCGTCGCCGCGCTGCTCCAGGCGTCAGCCACGGCGCCGCGCGCCCTGGGCCCGCCCCCGTACGGCGGTTCCGCCTCCGGAGGATGCCCGACGCGCGGGCCTCCGCCCGGTTCGGCGCGCTTGCCGGATGATGTCGATCGGTAGTACGGCATGTGCCCGATCCCATACGCCTCGTGATCGGGTCTGCCCGGCCGAGCAGATTAGCCGGACATGGGCGACTCGGCCACCCCGTGCGCCAAGATGGTGACCTTGGCTTCATCCCCCTCGTGAACGAGGGGGATTCCTACGGCTTGCGCCGTAGGATTTTCTGCTTCGTCGCCGAACTGCCCGCTCGGAGAACTCCGTTGAGGTCTTACGCCAGCTCCACAGACAGACACCGCCAGCCCGGCGAAAAAGTTCGTGAACGCCGTCTGGAGGTGCCGCAGTGTCTGCTGGAGCGGAACGGAAGAGACCTCGTAGAGGTAGGCGAGTTCCTCGGTCCTCTTCCACGCGGTCAGCATCGCCGAGGTGGCGTTGTAATCGACCCGCTCCCCACGCGTCCACGCCTCGGTCCGGACGGCAAGCGCCAGGTTGTAGACCTTCCGCACGCATCCGAACGTGCGCGATAGCTCTGTCGCCTGCGCATCCGTCGGATAAAAGCGGTGCTTGAATGCACGCTTCACACGGCTCATGGTCACACCCGTAAACTAGCGAGATCACCCATACAGGACAAACCTGCGGGTCAGGGCATTGAGATCCGCCGCGGATCCAACTCCTCATCCTGCTCCGTAGGAGTTTGTTTCCTCTCCGCTCTGAAGAGCGGAGTATCCACGAAGGAACATGATGAACGTCATCATCTCCGCATCCGAACTCGTCGGTGAACTGGCGGGCGGTGACCCGCCGGTGCTGCTCGACGTCCGCTGGCAGCTCAGCACGCCCGCGGCGGCCGGTCAGCCGCCGTTCGACGGCCGGGCCGCCTACCTGGCTGGACATCTTCCGGGTGCCGTCTTCGTCGACCTGGACCGGGAGTTGGCCGCCCCGCCGGCCGGGCGGGGACGTCATCCGCTGCCCGATCCGGAGGAGTTCGGCGCCGCGATGCGCCGCGCGGGCGTGTCGGCGGACCGGCCGGTGGTCGTGTACGACGGCGGGCTGGGCTGGGGGGCCGCCCGCGCGTGGTGGCTGCTGCGCTGGACCGGTCACCCGGACGTGCGGGTCCTCGACGGCGGGTTGCCGTCCTGGGACGGCCCGCTCGAGACCTCGGTGCCGCAGCCGGACGAGGGCGACTTCACGCCGGTACCGGCGGCGGCCGGGCTGCTCGACGCCGACGGCGCGGCGGCGCTGGCCCGGTCAGGGCTGCTGCTGGACGCGCGGGCGGGGGAGCGCTACCGGGGCGAGGTGGAGCCGATCGACCGGGTCGGCGGGCACATCCCGGGCGCGGTCTCGGCGCCCACCACCGAGAACGTGGGCTCGGACGGCCGCTTCCTGTCCGCCGGGGAACTGAGCACGCGGTTCCGGGCGTTGGGCGCGTCTGCGGACACACCGGTCGGCGTGTACTGCGGTTCCGGCGTCTCGGCGGCGCACGAGGTGCTGGCGCTGGCGGTGGCGGGCATCCCGGCGGCGCTGTACGTCGGATCCTGGTCGGAATGGTCGTCGGACCCGGAGCGGCCGGTCGCGGTGGGGCCGGACCCCCAATAGGCGCGTGGCGGAAGCGGAGAGGGGGGGGGGGGGCCGGGGCGCGCCCCCCCCGCCCCCGCGGCGGCCCCCGCCGGCCCCCCGGGCCGGGGGGCGG
>NZ_JBFAKH010000053.1:0-19860 GCF_040655635.1 Streptomyces sp. NPDC050388 | reverse complement strand
CGAAGGAGTCGTCGCCCCCGCCGAACCGCCGCTGCCAGAAGCCGCCGTAGTTGTCCTGTGGGAAGCCCGGGCGAGCACCCCCTCTCCGCACTGGCCGACGCCGGATCACCTCAGTGCCGGGTCCCGGTCACTCCTGCTTCTTGCGCCGCGTTCCGAACACGATCTCGTCCCAACTCGGCACCGCGGCGCGGCGGCCCGGCCGGACGCCGTCCGCCTCCGCCTGACGGTCGGTGGAGCCGACGAGACGGTCCCGGTGACTGCTGACGGCACGGGGCATCAGGACGTCCGCGTAGGCGGAACCGGCCGAGGCCGCCGGGGCCGGGGGCTCCTCCGCCTCGGGCTCGGAGTCGGGCTCCTCGGGGACGGGCTCGGGCGCCCGCTCGGGAACCACCAGATCGCCCCGGAAGCTCGGCACCGCCTCCAGCAGACTGGTGAGCGAGTCCCGTTCACCGCCTGCCGGGACCGCCGACTCCTCGTCGTACTCGGGTCCGTGGCCGGGCGGCGGGCTCTGCCGGTCACGCTCGCCGGGACGGTCCTGCTGGCGCTCGCGCGGCAACCGGGCGATGCGCGGCACGAACGGGAAGCTCGGTTCGGGTGCCGCGGCGAGGTCGTCGGACTCGCCGATCAGCGAGCGCGCCTCGTCGTCGACGGCCTGGACGAGCCGCCGGGGCGGGTCGTACGTCCAGCTCGCCGAGTGCGGTTCGCCCGCGACCCGGTAGACCAGCAGCACCTCCCAGGTGCCGTCGTCGCGACGCCAGGAGTCCCACTGCACGGTGTCCTTCTCGGCGCCGCGCAGCAGCAGTCGCTCCTGCACGGCCTCGCCCAGGGGCGGGCCGGAGTTCTCGCCGGGCCGACGGACGGGGGTCTTGCGGGCGCGCTCCGCCATGAAGGCGCGCTCGGCGAGCACGGGGCCCTCGAAGCGCCGGACGCGGTCCACGGGAATGCCGGCCATCTGTGCGACCTCTTCCGCGGTCGCGCCGGCACGTATACGCGCCTGGATGTCGCGGGGGCGGAGATGGCTCTCCACCTCGATCTCGATCTGGCCGAGGCGTGGACGGTCGCCCCGGACGGCGGCGCGGAGGCGTTCGTCGATCGGAAGCGTGTACTCCGTGCTGTCCGCAGCCTTCAGCACCAGCCGTGTGCCGTCATTCGAGACGGCCACGACACGCAGTTCGGGCATGGGGACCTCCCGGGTGGTGCCTGCCGACGTCACGTGCGTCGCTGCTTCCGCTAGTCGAGTGTGGCCTGCCCGGGTGCAGCCTGCCACAACCTTGCCGAGTTGCCCGGCGTGTCGGGCATGGGCCCTGGATCGCCGTTATGGCACGGTTACCTATTCGCAACGCTAAGTGACCAACCGCGTCACCCTGTGCAACTAGCCCCCTCCCGGCGGTCCTCAAGGGCCGGAGCACCCTGATGGGCGTCCGGATCCAGGGCTCGCAACAGTACTCCATTCGGGCCAAGTGCGTGGATCGGCGCGCCGCCCGACTTCTGGCAAGAGGTGCTGCTCGGCCGTCCTCGCGCCGCCGTGGCCGAACCCCCTCGGTCTCGGCGTGGCGTACTTCACGTAATCGCCAGAAACGGAACTAATGGTTTCGTTCGGACGTCGACTTGGTGTGCGTTGGCGCGCAGTTGATCGCTCATGTGAGGGAACGTGTGGGAAGGCGGGCAAGGGCCGAGGATGCGTGAAAGGTCGGATGTCGCAGGTGGGCCGAGTGTCACCGGGGAGGCGAGTGCCGCGGGGGAGGCGAAGAGCCCTCGGATCGACCTGAGCATGGCGCAGGTCGCCGGCAGCGCGGTGGCCGCGGTGCTGGGCGCCCAACTCGCCTCGTCCTTCGGCGTCTACGGGACGATCATCGGCGCCGGAGTCATGAGCATCGTCGCCACCTGCGGCGGAACGCTCTTCCAGCACTTCTTCAAGCGCACCGGCGAGCAGTTCCGCGTGGCTGCCGTGGGGTCCGGCCGCCCGGCCGCCGCGGCGGCCGGGAGACGGGCCGTGCCCGCGCCCGGCGAGTTCACCGAGGGCACCGTGTACCGGGGTCGGGCCAGGGGAGTGCGGTGGAACGGGAAGCGGATGCTGGTCGCGACCGCGCTGGTGTTCGGGGTCACGATGGCCGGAATCACCACCTACGAACTCGTTGCGGGCCAGAGCCTCAGCGGCGCACCCAGCACCACCATCGGCAACGCCGTCACCGGTCAGCACACGTCCGGATCCGGGGGTGCCGGCGGTTCGGACGACCAGTACTCCGGTGACCCCGACGACTCCGGGACGTCGAACGACCCCGGTACCCCGGGCGGTTCCGAGGACTTCGGAGGGGACGGACCGGCGCCCGCGCCCTCCGTGACGCCTCGGGACGGAGGCGCCGCCACCGGCTCCGGCGGCGACACGCCGGACGGCGTCGACGCGTCGGAGGGGACCCCGGACAGCACCGGGAGCCAGGGCTCCGACGCCCCCGTGAACCCGGAACCGGACGTGTCCGTCACGACCCCAGAACCCTCCGCAGATAGTCGTTCCGGAAGCGGCGTTCAGGATCAAGGCGGTTCCGCAGCGCCGTGAACTCGGCGAAACGCGGATACACCCGGGAGAGGTAATCGGCGTCCCGCGTGTTGATCTTCCCCCAGTGGGGCCGCCCCTCGTGGGCGGTGAAGATGCGTTCCGCCGCCGTGAAGTACCCCTGATAGGGGGTGCCCCGGAACATGTGGACCGCGATGTACGCGGTGTCGCGGCCGGAGGCCGTGGACAGGGTGATGTCGTCGGCCGGGGCCGTACGCACCTCGACGGGGAAACTGACCCGGAGGGGTGAACGGTCGACCATGGCCTTCAGCTCGCGCAGCGTGTCCACCAGGGCCTCGCGCGGCACCGCGTACTCCATCTCCACGAAGCGCACCCGGCGCGGCGAGGTGAACACCTTGTACGGGATGTCGGTGTAGGTCCGCGCGGACAGGGCCCTGCTGGAGATCCGCGCGATGGCGGGGACGGTCGCGGGCACCGCGCGGCCGACCCAGTTGGCCGCCTGGAAGACGCCGTTGGAGAGGAACTCGTCCTCGAGCCAGCCCTTGACGGGATGCACCGGCCGTTCCGGGCCCGCGCTGCGGTTGTTCCGCTTGGTGTTGGTGTTGCCGGTGTGGGGGAACCAGTAGAACTCGAAGTGTTCGTTCTCGGCATGGAGCTCGTCGAACTCGGCGAGGACGCGGTCGAGGGGCATCGGTTCCTCGCGGGCCGTCAGCAGGAAGATCGGCTCGACGGCGAAGGTGATCGCGGAGACGATGCCGAGGGCGCCGAGGCCGATCCGGGCGGCCGCGAAGACATCGGGATTCTCCCTCTCGGAGCAGGCGAGTACCGAGCCGTCGGCGGTGACCAGTTCCAGGCCCCGGATCTGCGCGGCGACGGAGGCCGAGTCACGGCCGGTGCCGTGGGTACCGGTACTGGTGGCCCCGGCGACGGTCTGCTCCATGATGTCGCCCATGTTGGTGAGCGACAGCCCCTCCCGCGCGAGAGCGGTGTTGAGCCGCTTGAGCGGGGTGCCGGCCTCCACCGTGACGGTGCCCGCCGCCCGGTCGATGTCGCGTATCCCCGTCAGCAGACGGGGGCGGATCTGCACGCCGTCGGTGGCGGCTACGGAGGTGAAGGAGTGCCCGGTGCCGACCGCCTTCACCGGGAGACCGTCCTCGGCGGCACGGCGTACGGCCGACGCCAGCTCCTCGACGGAGGCCGGCGTGACCTCCCGCGCGGGGCGGGCGAGGACGGTGCCTCCCCAGTTACGCCATGTTCCGTTCTTCGTGCTCGCCGTGCTGCCCAACGGAGCCTCCCCGACCCGGAGCCGGCCGCTCGAGCCGGCGGTACCCGAGGAAACCGACCACGACCGCGACGGCTCCGGCCACCGCCGGAACCCCGTACCCGGCACGCGCCCCGGCCGCGTCGATCACCCAGCCGGACGCGGCGGAGCCGAGCGCGACCCCGACCGCGAGCCCGGTGCTCACCCAGGTCATGCCCTCGGTGAGCTGCGCGCGTGGTACGTGCTCTTCGATGAGGGACATCGTCGTGATCATCGTGGGAGCGATGGACATACCCGCAAAGAACAGCGCCACGGTCAGAAACGGCAGGTTCCCGACCAGTAGGAGGGGGATCATACTCACGGCCATGGCACACACGCCCAGCAGCCAGCGGCGCTCGGGCGCTCCGGCGAAGCGCATCAGCCCGAAGACGATCCCCGCCGTGCAGGAGCCCAGCGCGTACACGGCGAGCACCACACTGGCGGCGGCCTTGTGCCCGCGCTCCTCCGCGAAGGCCACGGTGACCACGTCCACGCCACCGAAGATCGCCCCGGTCGCCGCGAACGTGGCCACCAGGACCCGCAGCCCCGCGGAGCGCAGCGCCGTGCCGCCGAGCGCCGACGCACGTCCCTCGCCCGTGCGTTCGCGCGGGTGCGGGGCGGGTTCGGTGACGCGCTGTGCCGTCAGCCAGAAGACGCCGACCGCCAGGAAGCAGGCCGCGAGCAGCGGACCGGCCTCCGGGAACCAGGCCGTGGAGAGCCCGATGGAGACGATCGGCCCGAAGATGAAGCAGAGCTCGTCCACCACGGACTCGAAGGAGTACGCGGTGTGCAGCTGCGGGGTGCCCCGGTACACATCGGCCCAGCGGGCCCGGACCATCGCGCCGACGCTCGGCACGCAGCCGATGCCCACGCAGGCGACGAAGAGCACCCAGTCCGGCCAGCCGTAGTGCGCGGCGAACAGCAGCAGCGCCGCCGCGGTGAGGGAGAACAGCGTCGCCGGGCGCAGGATCCGCCGCTGCCCGTACTGGTCCACCAGGCGGGAGACCTGGGGGCCGGCCACCGCGGCGGCCAGGGCGATGGTGGCCGCCAGGGCGCCGGCCAGGCCGTACCGTCCGGTCAGCTGGGAGACCATCGTGACCACGCCGATGCCCATCATGGACAGCGGCATCCGGCCGAGGAACCCCGCGGCCGAGAAGCTCTTGCTGCCGGGGGCGGCGAACAGGGCGATGTAGGGACTGGGCACGAGGTCTCCGAAAAACTCAGCAGGGGACGACCGCGGGAGACCGGACTTCCAGTAAGGTGCGACCGCAGTGGATACAGCTTACTGGTTAGGCGACCCTAATATATTCCGCGCCGTCCCGTGGTCCGGTCGGCCCCCGTCGTTACCCGGCTGTCGGTGCCTGATGGCAGGATCGAGGCATGCCTGACGAGCTCGATCCCACCCCCTACGACGCCCTGCTGCTGCTCTCCTTCGGAGGCCCCGAAGGACCGGACGACGTGGTCCCGTTCCTGGAGAACGTGACCCGCGGGCGCGGCATCCCCAAGGAACGCCTGAAGGAAGTCGGGGAGCACTACTTCCTGTTCGGCGGGGTCAGCCCCATCAACGAACAGAACCGCGACCTGCTGGGCGCGCTGCGCGAGGACTTCGCCGACCACGGGCTGAACCTGCCGGTCTACTGGGGCAACCGCAACTGGGCGCCGTACCTCACCGACACCCTGCGCGAGATGATCCGCGACGGCCGCCGCCGCATCATCGTCCTGGCGACCAGCGCCTACGCCTCGTACTCCGGCTGCCGCCAGTACCGCGAGGACCTCGCCGGGGCCCTGGCGGCACTGGAGGCCGAGGGCCTGGAGCTGCCCGAGGTCGACAAGCTGCGGCACTACTTCAACCACCCCGGTTTCCTGGACCCCATGGTCGACGGGGTCCTCCGCTCGCTCGCCGAGCTGCCCGAGGAGGTGCGCGACGGCGCGCACCTCGCCTTCTGCACCCACTCGATCCCCACCGCCTCCGCCGACACCTCCGGTCCCGTCGAGGAGCACGGCGACGGCGGAGCGTACGTACGGCAGCACCTGGACGTGGCCCGGCTGATCGCCGACGCCGTACGGGAGCGCACCGGCGTGGACCACCCCTGGCAGCTCGTCTACCAGTCCCGCTCCGGCGCCCCGCACATCCCCTGGCTGGAGCCCGACATCTGCGACCACCTCGAGGAGCGGCACGCGGCCGGGGTCCCGGCCGTGGTCATGGCCCCCATCGGCTTCGTCTCCGACCACATGGAGGTCATCTACGACCTCGACACCGAGGCCGCGGCCAAGGCGGGGGAGCTGGGACTGCCGGTGCGCCGTTCGGCGACCGTGGGCGCCGACCCGCGGTTCGTCGCCGCGATCCGCGACCTGATCGTGGAACGCGCGGCCACCGAGCGCGGCCAGGACGACGTCGCCCCCTGCGCCCTGGGCGCCCTGGGTCCGAGTCACAACCTCTGCCCGGTGGGCTGCTGCCCGGCCCGCGCCCCGCGTCCCGCCGCCGCGGGCGCCGACAGCCCCTACGCGTGAGGAGCGCCGTGACCGACCCCCTGCACGCGGAACTGCTGGAGCTGGCCCGCGAGGCGGCGCGACGCGCGGGCCAGCTGCTGCGGGACGGCCGGCCGGCCGACCTGGAGGTCGCCGCGACCAAGTCCAGCCCGATCGACGTCGTCACCGAGATGGACATCGCGGCCGAGAAGCTGATCACCGGTCTGATCGCCGAGCACCGGCCGGACGACGGGGTCCTCGGTGAGGAGGGCGGCACGACCGAGGGCACCAGTGGCGTCCGCTGGGTGATCGACCCGCTCGACGGCACGGTCAACTACCTGTACGGGCTCCCCACCTGGGCCGTCTCCATCGCCGCCGAGCAGGACGGCGAGACCGTGGTCGGGGTGGTCGCGGCCCCGATGCGCGGCGAGACGTACCACGCCGTCCGCGGCGGGGGCGCCCGTGCCACCGGTGCCTGGGAGGGCGAGCGCACGCTGACCTGCCGTCCCGCGCCGCCCCTCGACCAGGCCCTGGTCTCGACCGGCTTCAACTACGTCACCGAGGTCCGCACCCATCAGGCCGGCGTCGCGCAGCGGCTGATCCCGCTCCTGCGGGACATCCGGCGGGGCGGCTCGGCCGCGGTCGACCTCTGCGACCTCGCTTGCGGCCGCCTCGACGGCTACTACGAGCGCGGACTGCACCCCTGGGACCTGGCGGCGGGTGACCTGATCGCCCGGGAGGCGGGCGCGCTGACCGGTGGACGGCCCGGCGAGCGCCCCTCGTGGGATCTCGCGGTCGCGGCCACCCCGGGCGTCTTCGAGCCCCTCCAGCGGCTGCTGGAGGACTTCGGGGCCTGGCACGACTGACGGACGGACGCCCGGGGGAGGATCCCGCGGGAGACGGTGAAGCGGGCCCCGGCGCTGGATTCGCCGGGGCCCGCTTCGAACGCGCTCATGCGCAGGTACCGACGCGCCGGTCCTGACGCGGTCGGGCTGATCAGGCTCGGGACGCGCCGACCTCCACACCGTGCTCGGCGGCGAGCCGGCGCAGGTCGTCGAGCTCGCCCTGCTCCACCTCGACGAGGAAGTCGTCACCCTCGTCGCGGGCCCGGGACAGATCGGACTCGGTCGTCCTTATGCGCTGCAGAAGTCCTGCGGTGAAAGCGTCCATGCTGCGCCCCCTCGTCCTGGGTCGTGGGTCGACGGCACGAAGGTGTGCCGTTCGAAAGGGACGATCACGTCTGCGGTGGATGACCGGCGCCGCTCGGCCTGGGGGCTACGGCGTCGGACACCCGGGTCCGCTCTGCGGGAAACAGACTGATGCGCACCGCGGTGTGGCATGGTGCGAGCAGAGCGTGATCGCGGGATGTAAACCCGTCCTCCCCAGGCTCCCTTCCGCGGAAACCTCACCGCACGAGAAAATCTCGTATTCCCGTGCCGTTCGTCCGGACTTTCCCCTGTCCCGTGCCCCGCGCCACCGCCCGTTCCCGGTCGTGGACCCCGCCTCGGAGCTCCGGACGAAATGGGCGTCCGAGCAGCTCGCGGCGTCATGGGGTCCCCCGCTCATGGGGCCCTCCCGCTCGAGCGAAGTCGAGAATGGGGGGAGGAACCGGGAACGGGGGAGGAGCCACCAGGGCCTTTCAGTAACGCGGCTGGGGGTCCGTCCCCCTGCTCGCAGAGCTCGGGGGAGTGCGTGCCGGGCGTCGCGAGCCGGGTGCCCCTTCCGTTCGGGGCTCTTACAGCCGACTTACGGCCGAAAAGGGCAGGATGGAGGCAACACACCCACCGGCACCCTGCTCGCATGCGCTCCGGAGCGCATGCCCGGCGGGACTTGAGGAAGGACAAGCGACGTGCGCGTACTCGTCGTCGAGGACGAGCAGCTGCTCGCCGATGCGGTGGCCACCGGACTGCGCCGGGAGGCCATGGCCGTCGACGTCGTGTACGACGGGGCGGCCGCCCTGGAGCGCATCGGCGTCAACGACTACGACGTGGTCGTCCTCGACCGCGACCTCCCCCTCGTGCACGGCGACGACGTGTGCCGCAGGATCGTCGAACTCGGCATGCCCACGCGCGTGCTGATGCTCACGGCCTCCGGCGACGTCAGCGACCGGGTCGAGGGCCTGGAGATCGGCGCCGACGACTACCTGCCCAAGCCCTTCGCGTTCAGCGAGCTCATCGCACGCGTGCGCGCCCTGGGGCGGCGTACCAGCGTGCCGCTCCCGCCGGTCCTGGAGCGTGCCGGGATCAAGCTCGACCCCAACCGCCGCGAGGTGTTCCGCGAAGGCCAGGAGGTCCAGCTCGCGCCCAAGGAGTTCGCCGTCCTCGAGGTGCTCATGCGCAGCGAGGGCGCCGTCGTCTCCGCGGAGCAACTGCTGGAGAAGGCCTGGGACGAGAACACCGACCCGTTCACCAACGTGGTGCGGGTGACCGTCATGACCCTGCGCCGCAAGCTGGGCGAGCCACCGGTCATCGTGACCGTCCCCGGCTCGGGCTACCGGATCTGATCCCGTGGCCGCCACCCCCACGCCCGCCCCGGGGTCCCCGCAGGCACCTCCGAAGCCCACCTGGGACCCCCGCAGGCCGGTACCGCCCTTCCCCTGGCTGCGCCCCACCATCCGGATACGGCTCACCCTGCTCTACGGCGGAATGTTCCTGATCGCCGGCATCCTGCTGCTGTCGATCATCTACCTGTTCGCCGCGAACGCGCTGAAGGTGGGCAGCGACCTGCCCTTTGAAATCGTCTCCGGACAGGTGAAGAGCGACATCTGCCATCTGCGCAGCGCGCAGATGCCCGCGGACGAGCTGAACAGAGCGCTGAACGAGTGCGTCAACGAGCAGCGCCAGCACGCCCTGGACAACCTGCTCAGCCGCTCCCTCCTCGCCCTGCTCGGCCTCGCGATCATCGCCTTCGCCTTCGGATACGCGATGGCCGGCCGCGTGCTGTCGCCGCTGGGCCGGATCACCCGCACCGCACGCGCGGTGGCGGGCTCCGACCTGTCCCGCCGGATCGAGCTGGACGGCCCGGACGACGAGCTCAAGGAGCTGGCCGACACCTTCGACGACATGCTGGAGCGGTTGCAGCGGGCCTTCACCGCCCAGCAGCGCTTCGTCGGCAACGCCTCGCACGAACTGCGCACCCCGTTGGCGATCAACCGCACACTCCTCGAGGTGCACCTCTCCGACCCGAACGCGCCGGTGGAGCTCCAGCAGCTCGGCAAGACGCTGCTGGCCACCAACGAACGCAGCGAACAGCTCGTCGAGGGCCTGCTGCTGCTCGCCCGCAGCGACAACCAGATCGTCGAGCGCAAGCCGGTGGATCTCGCCGAGGTGGCCTCCCAGGCCATCGATCAGGTGCATGCGGAGGCGCAGGCCAAGGGCGTGGAGATCCGCGGCGACCACAAGCCCGCGGTCGTCCAGGGCAACGGCGTACTGCTGGAGCGGATCGCGCTGAACCTGGTGCAGAACGCCGTGCGCTACAACGTGGCCGAGCGGGGGTGGGTGGAGGTCACCACCCAGGTCCAGCACGGACAGGCGGTCCTGGTGGTGAGCAACACCGGTCCGGTGGTTCCGGCGTACGAGATCGACAACCTGTTCGAGCCGTTCCGGCGGTTGCGCACCGAGCGGACGGGCAGCGACAAGGGGGTCGGGCTCGGGCTCTCCATCGTCCGGTCGGTGGCGCGGGCGCACGGCGGGCACATCTACGCCCAGCCGCGCGAGGGGGGCGGACTCGTGATGCGGGTCACCCTGCCGATCTGACATCATGTCGCCGACGCACGGGGGTGTTCGCTTTCGGCGGAATTTTCGAAGGGTGTCCCCGCCGCTCCCGTGTGGGATCGCTCACAAGAGCGTTTCTCGATTCATCCACCCTCTGTGATCACGAACTCGTCGAAAGGCCGGGAGAGTCCCGGTTTTCGGGAGCCTTGATCACGGGAAGTACACGGTGGGGCGGCTTTGAAGTGCCGCGTTCGGACCGTGTACGGTCCCCATCGCATCCAGGCCGATCACTCGTGAGGAGTTCGGTTGGGTGTCGATTGAGTAACAGACCTTGATGTGAGGCAAAATCTCCGCCTCAGGTCGGGCACAAGTCCGGCCTCTCACGCGTTAGTGCGCTGGAGACACCGCATACACCCAGAGGGGGAGAGCGACAATGGCAACCGATTACGACACTCCACGCAAGACCGACGACGACGTCGACTCGGACAGTCTTGAAGAGCTGAAGGCCCGCCGCAACGACAAGTCGGCCTCGGCCGTGGACGTCGACGAGTTCGAGGCCGCCGAAGGCCTCGAACTGCCCGGGGCGGACCTGTCGAACGAGGAACTGGCCGTCCGGGTCCTGCCCAAGCAGCAGGACGAGTTCACGTGCATGAGCTGCTTCCTCGTGCACCACCGCAGCCAGCTGGCCCGGGAGAAGAACGGTCAGCCGATCTGCCGCGACTGCGACTGAGGGCGGGTCGGCCGTGACTGGCTCGACCCCTCCTCGGAAGCGCCGCTTCCCCGCGAGGGGAGCGGACTCGGGGCCGCAGGACGGCCCTCAGCGCGACACGCGTGACCACGAGCGAGGCTCAACCGACACCGGGGCGGCCTCGCTCGAACTCGCAGTCGACCGGGGTGACCTCCCGGTATCCGCGGAGGTCACCACCACCGCACCGGTGGCCCGCCGGCGGGCCGCGGAGTTCCGGGACAAGGCCAGGGAAGGAGCCCGCAAGGGCGGTGCCCGCGCGCGTGCGGGCCTGGCGTACCTCACGGACCGGATCATCGAGATGGCCCCGCGGGTGCCCGTGAGGGACCTGCGGACGCTGCGGAAGCAGTTCCCCGGGCTCGGTCCCGAGGAGCTCGCGGACAAGCTCGTGGCGGGCGCGGCGAGGGCCACGGCGACGGTCGGGGCCGGAGTCGGCGCGGCGGCGATGATGCCCGTGCCGCCGGCGATGCCGACGGAGCTGGCCGCCGAGGTCACCGGCGTCGCCGCGATCGAACTGAAACTGATCGCCGAACTCCACGAGGTCTACGGCGTACGACCCGCGGGCGGCCTCGCACAGCGCAGCACCGCGTATCTGAACGCCTGGTCGCAGGAGCGCGGCATCGAGGCGACCAAGCCCTCCCCCGTGAGCGCGGCGATGAACAGCCGCATGAAGCGCGAACTGCGCCAGCGGATCATGAAGCGCACCGTGCGCAACCTGCCGAACCTCATGCCGTTCCTGGTGGGAGCCGCCGTCGGCGCGGTCATGAACCGCAGGGACACCAGAAAGCTCGCCGCCCGTATCCAGGCCGACCTGCGCGGGATCCAGGTTCCCTGGGACGCCCTGTCCGAGCTCCCGGCCCTCGAGACCCCGGCCGACGTCTTGGACCTGGGCGCGTTCACCGGCGAGAAGGGCGGACGCGGAGTCCCTTGAACCCCGCCCGGCCCATGCTGCCGTTCCGCCCCGGAGAGGCCCTGCCCAGCCGTGCTAGGCGGCGGCCTTCGCCGCCCGCAGTGCCTCCGCCAGCCGCTGCGGCTCCCGCGTCGACAGGAAGGCGTACGGCGTCGGGTCCTCCGGGTCGGTGATCTCCACCCGCACCGCCCCCGGGATGTAGGCCCGCAGCAGCATGAAGCAGCGCGGGTCCGCCCGGTGGGTGCGCCAGGCGCGGGCTTCCTCGGCGTCCAGGACCTCCGCCTCGCCCAGTGCCGTCACCGGGATCCTCGCCTCACCGGCGATCAGCAGGCCGCCCACGACCCGGATGCGCACCGAGCCGTACGCGCTGACCACGACCGCCGCCGCGGCGCTGCCGACGGCCAGGCCGCCGAGCATCGGCAGGGTGCCGAGCGGCAGCACGATCAGGGCCAGCGAGACACCCGCGAGCAAGGAGATCAGCCACCAGGAGCGGGGCGCGGTCAGGCGTTCTTCGTACGGGGCGGCGGAGAGCTGCATGGATCCAGCTTGGCAGGTGTCGGAGGATGGCCGACGCGCGGGTAAGGTCTGCGCCTGTGAGTGGTACTTCCTCAGTTCTCCAGCCTCCCGCCGACGCCGTGGAACCGGTGCGCCACCCGGACGCGCCCGCAGCCGGCGAGCTCCTGGGCGCGCACTACGGCCAGTGTTTCGGCTGTGGCGGCGAACAGCCCCACGGACTGCACCTCGAGGCGCGGGCCGGCGAAGGGGTGTCGGTCACCGCCGCGTTCACCGTGCGGCCCGCCCACCAGGGCGCCCCCGGCCTGGCGCACGGCGGGGTGCTCGCCAGCGCCCTGGACGAGACGCTCGGCTCGCTGAACTGGCTGCTGCGGACGATCGCCGTGACCGGCAGGCTCGAGACCGACTTCGTCCAGCCCGTGCCGGTCGACACCACGCTCCATCTGGAGGCGGAGGTGACCGCGGTGGCGGGCCGGAAGATCTACTCCACCGCCACCGGACGCATCGGCGGCCCCGACGGCCCGGTCGCCGTCCGCGCCGACGCGCTCTTCATCGAGGTCAAGGTCGACCACTTCATCGACCACGGCCGCCCCGAGGAGATCCGGGCCGTCATGGAGGACCCGGACCAGGTCCGCCGCGCCCGCGCCTTCGAGGTGAACCCGTGAGCGAGCCCCGCCGCGGCGAACTCCGGGTGCTGCTCCGGCGCGTCGACCCGGACGTACCGCTTCCGGCGTACGAGCACCCCGGTGACGCGGGAGCCGATCTGCGCACCACCGAGGCGTGCGAACTGGCGCCCGGCGAACGGGCCGTTCTGCCCACCGGAGTGTCTGTGGCCCTGCCCGAGGGGTACGCGGCCTTCGTGCACCCGCGATCCGGTCTTGCCGCCCGCTGCGGCGTCGCCCTGGTGAATGCCCCGGGGACGGTTGATGCCGGGTACCGTGGGGAGATCAAGGTGATCGTGGTGAATCTCGACCCGCGCGAGGCCGTGCGGTTCGAGCGCTTCGACCGGATTGCCCAACTGGTCGTCCAGCAGGTCGAGCGGGTCCGTTTCGTGCCGGTCGCGGAGCTGCCCCGCTCGGTACGGGCCGAGGGGGGCTTCGGGTCCACCGGCGGCCATGCCGCCGTGGAAGGTAAGAGCGGCACAAGCGTTCAGGCCGCCGAAGGCGGCGCAGCGGGTGGGAATCGATACGCTTCGGTCGTATCCGACCGGGAAGGACAGTGACGTGTTCGGACGTCGCAAGAAGAGGGATGCCGCCGAGGACGCGGCCGGCGAGGCCGAGCAGGTCGTCGACGGTGTCGACACGGAGGCGGAAGGCGAGCGCGAGCGACTGAGGCTCGAGCCCGCACCGCGGCCCGACGGGCCCTGGGACAGTTCCGAGGTGAGCGCGCCCGGCGAGGGCCGGGTCGACCTGGGCGGCCTGTTCGTGCCCGGCGTGGACGGCATGGAGCTGCGGGTCGAGGTCGCGGGCGACGCGATCGTCGCGGCCACCGTCGTGCTGCACGACAGCGCCATCCAACTGCAGGGCTTCGCGGCCCCCAAGCGCGAGGGCATCTGGAGCGAGGTCCGCGAGGAGATCGCGTCCGGCATCACCCAGCAGGGCGGCATCATCGACGAGGTCGAGGGTCCGCTGGGCTGGGAGCTGCGCGCCCAGGTTCCGGTGCAACTGCCGGACGGCACGGGCGGTTTCCAGGTCGTACGGTTCGTCGGCGTGGACGGCCCGCGCTGGTTCCTGCGCGGGGTGATCTCGGGTCAGGGCGCGGTGCAGCCGCAGGCCGCCGGGCTGCTGGAGCAGATCTTCCAGGACACGGTCGTGGTGCGCGGGGACGGCCCGATGGCGCCGCGCGACCCGATCGTCCTGAAGCTGCCGAACGACGCCCAGATGGTCCCCGAGGGCGTGCAGCAGGACGAGGGCTCCGAGGGCTCCCGCTTCGCGGGCGGCATGGGACAGCTGGCGCGCGGTCCGGAGATCACCGAGGTCCGCTGAGCCCGTCCAGTCAGCTGAGTCAGTCGAGCGGAGCAGGGGCCGCGCCCGACCGGGTGCGGCCCCTGCCCGTTCCGCCCGCTCCGACCCGTTGATCGACAGGGCCCCCGGCAGCGATACTGGCGGCCCGGTCCGGCGGCTACGCGCGCGACCGGTACCCGGGGGAGGGCGGGCGAATGAGCCAGGCGGTCACCGAGACCATGGTGCGCGTCGAGAACGTGCACAAGTCCTACGGCACCGGAGCCGCCGCGGTCCACGCCCTGCGCGGTGTCTCCTTCGACGTACCGCGCGGTGAGCTGGTCGCCCTCAAGGGGCGCTCGGGCTCCGGCAAGACCACCCTGCTCAACATCGTCGGCGGTCTCGACACCCCGGACGAGGGGCGGGTCACCGTCGACGGGCTCGCCATCGCCGACCTGGACGAGAACGGGCTGCTCGCCCTGCGCCGGGACCGGATCGGCTTCGTCTTCCAGTCCTTCGGACTGATCCCCATCCTCACCGCGGCCGAGAACGTGGGGGTCCCGCTCCGGCTGCGCCGCGCCGACCCGCGCGAGCGCGAGGAACGCGTGGACCTGCTGCTGTCCCTGGTGGGCCTCGCCGACCACGCGGCACAACGGCCGGGCGAGCTGTCCGGCGGCCAGCAGCAGCGGGTCGCCATCGCCCGCGCCCTCGCCAACGACCCGGCCCTGCTCATCGCCGACGAGCCGACCGGTCAGCTCGACGCGGAGACCGGGCACTCCGTGATGGAACTGCTGCGCGCGGTCGTACGCAGTGAGCAGGTCACCGCGGTCGTCGCCACGCACGACGCGACCCTGCTCGACCTCGCCGACCGCGTCCTGGAACTGGGCGACGGCGAGGTCGTCGAACCCTGACGGAGGCCGGCAGACCCTGACGGCGGCCGGCGGGACCTGGCAGCCGACCGGCGGTGTCCAAACCGAGTCCGTCGGCGTCCGTCAGGGTTCCGTCAAGGACGCGCTCCCCGCCCCGACCAGCGTCTTTCGCCGCGCCGGACGACCGTAGGGTCGACTCCGCACGGGCAGCACGGACCACGCTGCCCGCCGACCGGAAGACAATGAGGGCATGGGACGCGGCAGACTTCGGATCCATCTCGGCGCGGCACCGGGCGTCGGCAAGACGTACGCGATGCTGTCCGAGGCGCAGCGCCGTGTCGAGCGGGGCACCGACTGCGTGGTGGGGTTCGTCGAGCACTACGACCGGCCGCGCACCAAGGCGCTGCTGGACGGCCTCGAACAGGTACCGCGCAAGCAACTGGAGCACCGCGGCGCCGTCCTCCCCGAGATGGACCTCGACGCCGTCCTCGCCCGCCGCCCCCAGGTGGTCCTCGTCGACGAACTCGCCCACACCAATGTGCCCGGCGCGCGCAACGCCAAGCGCTGGCAGGACGTGGAGGAGCTGCTGGCCGCCGGGATCGACGTGCTGTCGACCCTCAACATCCAGCACCTGGAGTCCCTCGGCGACGTCGTGGAGTCGATCACCGGTGTACGGCAGCGGGAGACCGTACCGGACGAGGTGGTACGGCGGGCCGAACAGATAGAACTGGTCGACATGACGCCCGAGGCGCTGCGCCGCCGGATGGCGCACGGCAACGTCTACCAGCCGGACAAGGTCGACGCGGCCCTGTCGAACTACTTCCGCCCCGGCAACCTCACCGCGCTGAGGGAACTCGCGCTGCTGTGGGTGGCCGACCGGGTCGACGAGTACCTGCAGCGGTACCGCAGCGAGCACGACGTCTCGGCCATCTGGGGCTCACGCGAACGGATCATGGTCGGTCTGACCGGCGGGCCCGAGGGCCGCACCCTGATCCGCCGTGCCGCGCGGCTCGCGGAGAAGGGCGCGGGGGGCGAGGTGCTCGCGGTCTACATCGCCCGCGGCGACGGACTCACCGCCGCCTCGCCGGGGGAGCTGGCCGAACAGCGGACCCTGGTGGAGAGCCTGGGCGGCACCTTCCACCACGTCGTCGGCGACGACATCCCGGCCGCCCTGCTCGCCTTCGCGCGCGCGGCGAACGCCACCCAGATCGTGCTGGGCTCCTCGCGCCGCAAGGCGTGGCAGTACGTCTTCGGTCCCGGTGTCGGCGCGACCGTCGCGCGGGACTCCGGTCCCGACCTGGACGTGCACATCGTCACCCATGAGGCGATCGCCAAGGGACGCGGACTGCCGGTGGCCCGGGGCGCCCGGCTCGGACGGTCACGGGTGGCGTGGGGCTGGGCGGTCGGGGTGGCGGGTCCCGCGGTGCTGGCCCTGCTGCTCAACGCCTTCGACCCGGGCCTGGCCAACGACATGCTGCTGTTCCTGGCACTGACCGTGGCGGCGGCCCTGCTGGGCGGCCTGCGGCCGGCCCTGGCCTCGGCGGCCTTCGGCTCGTTGCTGCTGAACTACTTCTACACCCCGCCCCTGCACCGCTGGACGATCTCCGACCCGAAGAACATCGTCGCCATCGTGATCTTCGTCGCGGTCGGTGCGGCGGTGGCGTCCGTGGTCGACCTCGCCGCCCGCCGCACCCATCAGGCGGCCCGGCTGCGCGCCGAGTCGGAGATCCTCTCCTTCCTGGCCGGCAACGTGCTGCGCGGCGAGACCGGTCTGGAGGCGCTGCTGGAACGGGTCCGCGAGACATTCGGCATGGAGTCGGCGGCGCTGCTGGAACGCGCCGGCGACGTCGAGCCCTGGACCTGCGCCGGGCGGGCCGGTGCGGGACCGGTCCTCGAACGGCCCGACGACGCGGACGTGGACGTTCCGGTCGGGGACCACATGGCGCTCGTACTGACCGGCCGGGTCCTGCCCGCCGAGGACCGCAGGGTGCTGGGCGCCTTCGCGGCCCAGGCCGCCGCCGCCCTGGACCGCCGGCGGCTGCGCGCAGAGGCCGACCGGGCGCGCACCCTCGCCGAGGGCAACCGCATCCGCACCGCCCTGCTGGCCGCCGTCAGCCACGACCTGCGCACCCCGCTCGCCGGGATCAAGGCGGCGGTCTCCTCGCTGCGCTCCGAGGACGTCGACTGGTCGCCCGAGGACCGGGCCGAGCTGCTGGAAGGCATCGAGGGCGGCGCCGACCGGCTGGACCACCTGGTGGGGAACCTGCTCGACATGTCCCGGCTGAACACCGGCACGGTCACCCCGCTGATCCGCGAACTCGACCTCGACGAGGTGGTGCCCATGGCCCTCGGCGGTGTCCCCGAGGGAAGCGTCGTCCTGGACATCCCGGAGACGCTGCCCATGGTCGCCGTCGACCCCGGACTGCTGGAGCGGGCGGTGGCCAACCTGGTCGAGAACGCCGTCAAGTACGCTCCGGCCGGCACCACCGTCCTGGTCGCGGCGAGCGCGCTCGCCGACCGGGTCGAGGTGCGGGTGGTCGACCGCGGCCCCGGCGTCCCCGATGACGCGAAGGACCGCATCTTCGCGCCCTTCCAGCGTTATGGTGACGCCCCGCGCGGTGCCGGTGTCGGCCTCGGCCTGGCGGTGGCGCGCGGCTTCGTGGAGGCCATGGGCGGCTCCCTGAACGCGGACGACACCCCCGGGGGCGGCCTCACCATGACGCTGACCCTCCGCGCGGCGGCAACACCAGTGGAACCCGGCCGCCCCGCCGAAACGGAACCCGGCCGCCCCGCGGAGTCGGCGGAGCAGGCCCGTCCCGCAGAATCGGAAAGACCTGAAAGGCAGTCCTCATGACCCGTGTGCTGGTGGTCGACGACGAGCCGGCGATCGTGCGCGCCCTCGTGATCAACCTCAAGGCCCGCTCGTACGAGGTCGACGCCGCCCAGGACGGTGCCGAGGCCCTCCGCCTGGCCGCCGCCCGCCACCCCGACGTGGTCGTCCTCGACCTGGGCCTGCCCGACATGGACGGCGTCGAGGTGATCAGGGGACTGCGCGGCTGGACCCGGGTGCCGATCCTGGTGCTCTCCGCCCGGCAGGCCTCCGACGAGAAGGTGCAGGCGCTCGACGCGGGAGCCGACGACTACGTCACCAAGCCCTTCGGCATGGACGAGCTGCTGGCCAGGCTCCGCGCCGCCGTGCGCCGGGCCGAGCCCTCCGGCGAGGACGACCTGAGGGTGGAGACCGACGGGTTCACCGTCGACCTGGCCGCGAAGAAGGTGCACCGGGACGGCAAGGACGTACGGCTGACCCCCACCGAGTGGCACCTGCTGGAGGTGCTGGTGCGCAACGGTGGCCGCCTGGTCGCGCAGAAGCAGCTGCTGAAGGAGGTCTGGGGGCCCTCGTACGGGACGGAGACCAACTACCTGCGCGTGTACATGGCGCAGCTGCGCCGCAAGCTGGAGGCCGACCCGTCCCACCCGAAGCACTTCATCACCGAGCCGGGCATGGGTTACCGCTTCGAGCGGTGAGCGCACGCCCCGGTGAACGCACGCCCCGGCGGTTCGAGCCGGGTCACCTGGGGGTACGTAACCGTCGGGGTACCCCGGTACGCTTTCAGACATGAGTGCTGTTCCTCGCTCGGACAAACCGGCGGGCCGGTTCCGGCGCATGCTCGATCGGCTCTCCTCGTCGCAGGAGGACCTGGAGTCCGAGGAGCTGCGCGAGGACACGGAGACCGCCGGCTGCACGCCGATAGACGACTGCCAGGACCGGCAGATCGTCACGGTTACTGGTACCTTGCGCACGGTCACGCTGCGGCCGCGCGCGGGAGTCCCGGCCCTGGAGGCCGAGCTGTTCGACGGCTCCGCCGCACTGGACGTGGTGTGGCTCGGTCGGCGCTCCATCGTCGGGATCGAACCGGGGCGCAAGCTGATCGCATCGGGCCGCATCGCCATGAGCAGGGGGCGCCGGGTGCTGTTCAATCCGAAATACGAACTGAGACCCCTCGGACGGGAGTAGCCGGTGACGTCGCTCGACAAGCCGACAACCGAAGACACATCCGCCGACGACGCCAAGGCGGTGACCGAGGCCGCCCTGTTCGAGGCGTTCGGCGGAGTGCGGGGCATGGTCGAGACGGTGCTGCCCGGACTCCTCTTCGTCAGCATCTACACGATCAACAAGGACCTGCACATGTCGGCGATCGCGGCGCTCGCCGTGTCGCTGGTGATGGTCGTGGTCCGGCTGGCGATGAAGGACACCGTCAAGCACGCCTTCAGCGGCGTCTTCGGGGTCGGCTTCGGCGTGGTCTTCGCGATGATGACCGGCAACGCCAAGGACTTCTACCTGCCCGGCATGCTCTACACCCTGGGCCTGGCCCTGGCGTACATCATCACCGCGATGGCCGGTGTCCCGCTGATCGGCCTGATGCTGGGCCCCGTCTTCCGGGAGAACCTCTCCTGGCGCACCCGTAACCCGGGCCGCAAGAAGGCGTACACCAAGGCCAGTTGGGCCTGGGGCCTGATCCTGCTCGGCAAGAGCGCGATCCTGTTCCCGCTGTACTGGTGGGCGGACACGGCGCAGCTGGGCTGGGTCCTGGTCGCCCTGAAGATCCCGCCGTTCCTGCTCGCCGTGTACCTGACGTGGGTGTTCCTGGCGAAGGCGCCGCCGCCGATCGACGTGTTCGCGGAGATGGAGGCGGAGGAGCGGGCCGAGGAGGAGCGCAAGGCCGCCCGCGCGGCGGAGACGGCGGAGAACGGCGGGGCGACGACCGGTCGGCACCGCCGCCCCTGAGTCCCGCACCCGAACACGTGAGTGGGGGCGCCCGGTGATCGCCATCGGCAGGCTCCGCGAGACCAACATGAGCCGTGAACCCCACGGCGGTGACGTCTCC
>NZ_JBFAKH010000052.1:0-57183 GCF_040655635.1 Streptomyces sp. NPDC050388 | reverse complement strand
GGCACCCCTGCAACAGGGGTGCCCGACGCCGTTCTTGCGCGTGCGCGGCCGGGGTCAGCCGTGCTTGGCGCGGCTCGCGGCGCGGGCGCGCTCACGGCCGTCCAGGTTCACCTTGCGGATGCGGATGGACTCCGGGGTCACCTCGACGCACTCGTCGTCCCGGCAGAACTCCAGGGACTGCTCGAGCGAGAGCTTGCGCGGCGGGACGATCGACTCGGTCACATCGGCCGTGGACGACCGCATGTTGGTGAGCTTCTTCTCCTTGGTGATGTTGACGTCCATGTCGTCGGCGCGGGAGTTCTCGCCGACGATCATGCCCTCGTACACCTCGGTGCCGGGCTCGACGAACAGCACGCCGCGCTCCTGCAGGTTGGTCATCGCGAACGCGGTGACCGCGCCGGCGCGGTCGGCGACCAGGGAACCGTTGTTACGGGTCTGCAGCGCCCCGAACCAGGGCTCGTGCCCCTCGTGGATGGAGTGGGCGATGCCGGTGCCGCGGGTCTGCGTGAGGAACTCGGTGCGGAAGCCGATCAGACCGCGCGAGGGCACCACGAACTCCAGGCGCACCCAGCCGGAGCCGTGGTTCGACATGTTGTCCATGCGGCCCTTGCGGATGCCCATGAGCTGCGTGACGGCGCCCATGTGCTCCTCGGGCACGTCGATCGTCATGCGCTCGACGGGCTCGTGCACCTTGCCGTCGATCTCCTGGGTGACCACCTGCGGCTTGCCGACGGTGAGCTCGTAGCCCTCCCGGCGCATCTGCTCGACCAGGATCGCCAGCGCCAGCTCGCCGCGGCCCTGCACCTCCCAGGCGTCGGGACGGTCGGTGTCCAGGACGCGCAGCGAGACGTTGCCGATGAGTTCGCGGTCCAGGCGGTCCTTGACCTGACGGGCGGTGACCTTGCGGTCCTTCACGGCCGCCTTCGCGTCGGCGCCCTTGCCGGTGCCGCCGCGGCCGACCAGCGGTGAGGTGTTGGTGCCGATGGTCATGGAGATCGCGGGCTCGTCCACCGTGATCAGCGGCAGCGGCACGGAGTTCTCCGGGTCGGCCAGGGTCTCGCCGATCATGATGTCCGGGATGCCGGCGACCGCGCAGATGTCACCGGGGCCGGCCTTCTCGGCGGGCTTGCGGTTGAGCGCCTCGGTCATCATCAGCTCGGCGATCCGCACGTTCTGCACGGAGCCGTCGCGCTTCATCCAGGCGACCGTCTGGCCCTTCTTCAGCTCGCCCTGGTGGACGCGGAGCAGGGCGATCCGGCCGAGGAAGTTGTCGGCGTCGAGGTTGGTGACGTGGGCCTGGAGCGGGGCGCCCTCCTCGTAGGTGGGGGCCGGGATGTGCTGCAGGATGGTGGAGAAGAACGGCTCCAGGGAGTCGGAGTCGGTCGGGACCGTGCCGTCCGCCGGCTTGGTCAGGGAGGCGATGCCGTCCCGGCCGCAGGCGTAGACGATCGGGAACTCGATCTGGTCCTCGTCGGCGTCCAGGTCGAGGAACAGGTCGTAGGCCTCGTTGACGACCTCGTCGATACGGGAGTCCGGCCGGTCCGTCTTGTTGATGCACAGGATGATCGGCAGCCGCGCCTGGAGCGCCTTGCGCAGCACGAAGCGGGTCTGCGGCAGCGGGCCCTCGGAGGAGTCGACGAGCAGCACGACGCCGTCGACCATCGACAGGGCGCGCTCGACCTCGCCACCGAAGTCGGCGTGGCCGGGGGTGTCGATGATGTTGATCGTGATCGGGTCCCCGCCGTCCTTGGGGTGGTACTTCACCGCCGTGTTCTTGGCGAGGATCGTGATGCCCTTCTCACGCTCCAGGTCGCCGGAGTCCATCATGCGCTCGTCGACCTGGTCGAGCTGGTGGGCGGCGAAGGCACCTGCCTGCTTGAGCATGCCGTCGACGATGGTGGTCTTGCCGTGGTCGACGTGGGCGACGATGGCGACGTTGCGGATGTCGTGACGCTGGATGGACGAAGCCATGGGTTGGCGTACTCCCGAAATGGTGAGAAGCGCCCTGCGCAGACGGCTGTGGTGCGCGGGCCCTGCCGGGCTGAACACGCCACGGCCTCTCCCCATGTTACGGGCCCGTGGAACGGGACACTCGCGCCTCCTCCGCCGGGGCCGCGTCGAGGGCCCGGTGACCTTTCCCTCGTCGCCACCGCTCCCCCGCGCGCACGGGCGGCCCGGGGCCCGCGACGCGGGCGCCGCCGGAAACCCCGTGGGCCGGCCCCGTCGCAGTTCAGCAGTACGGGAAGCCGTCCCCGGCGCCCGCCCCGTCCGCGGGCCGCCCGCGGTGGCCGCTCCGCCGGGGCCGGGACCACGAGAAAAGTGCCGAGATCTGCCTCACGTCGGCGCGGTGGCCGGAACTACCGCGCCGAGGAGGAGCCCGAGGGCCCGGCGGTCTTCTCCGCCGGTGTCCCGGCCGGGCCCCGCGCGCTCTTCTTCAGGAAGCCCATGTCCTCGTAGACGGGGGTGCGGAAACCGAAGGCGCCCGCGTTGGCCAGGTTCTTCCGGGCCGCGGTGAGCTGGGGGCGCTGGTAGAGGGGGATCGAACCGGCCGCCGCCCAGATGCGGGAGTCGGCCTTGCGGAGCAGCTCGGCGCGTTTGGCGTCGTTGAGCGTCGTGAGGGCCTGGTCGAAGAGCTGGTCGACCTGGTCGGTGCCGACACGGGTGTAGTTCTGTCCGACGCTCAGCGAGCCGTCGGCAGCCGGGACCGGCTTGGCGTAGACCGGGCGGGCGTCGGTGGCGGGAAAGGCGGTCGCGGGCCAGGAGTAGAGGGCGAGGTCGTACTCACCGGCAGCGATGTGGTCCGTGAAGTAGCTCTCGTCGTCGACCGTAGAGATGTCGGTGCGGATACCGATCCGCTCCAGCATCCGCGTGATCCGGTCGGCCACGACGCCCAGGGTCTGTGAGCCGGGCCCGGAGGGGAGCACGAAGTCGAGCGTGAGCGCCTTGCCGTCCTTGGCGAGCGGGGCGTTCTCCGCCTGGGCGGGGGCAGCGGTGCCCTCGGGGGCGTAGGCGCCGGGGGCACCGCCCTGGTACAGCCGTGTGTGCTCGCTGTCTTCCTGCGCGAGGCGCTCCGTCGTGCGGCCGTCACCGCTCTTGTCGTCGTCCTTCGCCTCGTCCTCGCCGACGACGTAGGTGCCGTCGTCGTCGCCCTTCGACCCGCTCTTGGATCCCTTGTCGGACGTTCCGGCCTTCTCGCCCTCCGCACCGGCCGCCTTCTCGCCGGCCTCTTCTTCCTTTTCCTCCTTTTCCTCCTTGCCTTCCTTCTCTTCCTTGCCCTCCTCGTCCTTCTTGTCCCCCTTCTTCTCGGCCTTCTCCTTCTTCTCGTCCTTCTCCTGGTCGACCGGGCCCCCCGGTACCCAGCCGGCGTCCGCGAGCAGGGCGCGCGCCTCCGCGGCGTCCTGGGCGCCGAGGGCGCCGCTCCCGTCGGCGTAGGCGGCCTGCCCGGACAGCGCGACGTGACTGCCGACGGGCTCGGCGGGCAGGCCGAGCGGCTCGAGGACCGCCTTCGCCAGGGCCTCCCGGTCCAGGGCTCGGGCCACGGCACGGCGGACCCGCTCGTCGGCGAGCGGGCCTTCGTCGCCGTTGAGGGCGAGCTGGGTGTAGGCGGGCTCCAGCGACTTGCGCACCTCGAACCCGCTGAGGGCCTTCTGCTGGCGCGCGTGCGTCACGGCGGCCTTGCGCTGCCGCTCGCGGGCGGAGATCTCCTCGTCGGCGGCGTCCTCGTCCGAGCCGTTCGCGACGGCCCAGGAGCGCAGGGCGCGGGCGGCGGACCTGCCCGCACCGAGGGGGCCCGCCAGGGGCGTGCTCACCCGTTCGGCCCCTCCTTTCCCGTTCCGCTCGCTCTTCTGCTCGCCGCCTTCCTCGCTCCCGCGTGCGCTTTCGCCCCGCGGGCCGGCGGCGACGGAGATGCGGCGGGCGCCGGTGGCGTCGATCTCGGCCAGGTCCAGGGTGCCGGCGGTGAGTGCGGCGATCCGTTTGTCGCGGGGCACCGCGCGCAGCACGATCGTCGAGAGCCGGGCCGGTTCGCCCCACCAGCGGGCATTGCGGGTGAGGGTGACCTCCTCACCCTTGCGGTCCACCTTCTTCACCTTGAACGGGCCGGCGGTGACCTTCAGCTTCTTGCGGGCCCCGTCGTTGAAGGAGTCCGGGGAACCCATGACGTCCTTCGGGTACAGCGGTGTGAACAGGGACTTCCAGTCGGCGTAGGGGCGGCTGAAGGTGACCTTGACTTCCAGGTCGTTCTTGCCGCGCTCGATCTTCTCGATGCGGTCGTAGCCGGCGTTGCGGGCGGTCCAGTAGGCGGTGTCCTCGCCGGACAGGGCACGCCACTGGGCGGCGAAGTCGGCGGCGCCGATCTCGCGGCCGTCGCTCCAGACGGCCTGCTGGTTGAGCCGGTAGAGGACGACCTGCTTGGGCTCGGTCTCGACGACCTCGGCGGACTCCAGGTAGTCGGCGTTGCGCACCGGGCGTCCCCGGTCGTCCATCCGGTACATCGACGGCAGGACGGCCTGCGCGACCCGGGTGGTGGTGGCGTCGGCGTCCGCCTGGAAGGCGTTCAGGGTGTCCGGGACGGTGTCCACGGCCCAGCGCAGGGTGCCGCCGTCGGCGACCCCCGTGCGGTCGGCGCGTGCGATGTCCCCCGCGGCGAGGGGGCGGCCGGCCGGGTCCTTGGAGCTGCACCCGGCCAGAGCGGGCACCACGAGAGCGCCCGCGGCGAGGAAGACGACCGAACGGATGACCGCGCGCGGGACGACGCCGTCGTGGGACATCTCTGGTTACCTCCGGGAAGCCGCGGGCGTTACGATCACTTTTGTCAGCATTTTTAGTGCTCATCTGATGTATGCGGCCACTGAAGAGGAAAGGGTTCGGCAACCGAGAGCGACACGGCGGCCACGGGCGGGAAGCTCACCCGTACGACGTAGCGCACCGCACGATGCACCTCTGCGCCTCGGCCAATCGGTGCACATCCCTTCACAGCACAAGGTGTGACGCGCGACACTCGCAGGCGCATGAACGTTGCCGCCTTGGGCCTGAAGGACCCTGAAGGACCCGCGGGAAGTGAGGGCAAGTCATGTCCGTGCACGACGAACTGGCATCCGTCCAGCGCAGCCTCGACGACCTGATCCGGTCGGTGGGACGCCTGGAGAAACAGCTCGGCAGCGGCGGTCTGGAGATGCGCCGCGTCCGATCCGACACCAACCATCTGCGGGAGAGCGTCGCGCTGCTGCGGGAGACGGCCACGGCCGGAACCACCGCGCCGAAGCGGCCCGATCTCGTCACCATCTCCGACACGCCGTACGACCCCTCCCTGTGGGTGGACTCGGACGACGAGGGCCTCGGCGTCCGCGACCGCCACGCCCCCTGACCCCCACCGGACCCGCAGCGCCCCCCTGACCCCTACCGGAGCGGACAAGTGGCCACTGGTACGGAACCCCCCGCCACCGAACCCCACCCCCGACGTGCCGGTGTGCGCACCGGTACCCGCGCCGCGATCGCCGCTCCGCACCTGCGGACCGACCGCTGGTGGCTGGCCCCGGCGGCCACCGCGGCCGGTCTGCTCGCCTTCGTCGTCTACTCGACCTGGCGGGCCTTCGCGAACGCCGACTACTACGCGGCGCCGTACGTCTCGCCGTTCTACTCCCCGTGTCTCGCGGAGAACTGCGAGACGATGCGCGCCGGACCCAACTGGGAACTGTTCGGCAGCTGGTGGGGGATCTCACCGGCGATCATCATCCTGATCTTCCCGCTCGGCTTCCGCGTGACCTGCTACTACTACCGCAAGGCCTACTACCGGGGCTTCTGGGCCGCCCCGCCGGCCTGCGCGGTGGCCGAGCCGCACAAGAAGTACTCCGGGGAGACCCGCTTCCCGCTGATCCTGCAGAACGTCCACCGGTACTTCTTCTACGCGGCGCTCCTGGTCGCCGGGGTGCTGACCTACGACACCGTCCTCGCCTTCCGCGACGAGCACTACGCGTGGGGCCACATGGGGCTCGGCTCCCTCGTCTTCCTGGTCAACATCGCGCTGATCTGGGCGTACACCATCTCCTGTCACTCCTGCCGGCACATCGTCGGCGGAAAGCTCAAGCACTTCTCGAAGCATCCCGTGCGCTACCGGATGTGGCAGTGGGTGAGCCGGCTGAACGCCCGGCACATGCAGCTCGCCTGGGCGTCGCTGGTGAGCGTGGCGGTCGCCGACTTCTACGTCTATCTCCTCGCGTCCGGTGTCTTCGACGATCCGCGCTTCTTCTGATGAGTGGGGCCTTTTGAGATGACCGTGGTCGACCGGCAGGAATGGGACGTCGTCGTGGTCGGTGCGGGCGGCGCCGGACTGCGCGCCGCCATCGAGGCACGCGAACGGGGGGCGCGTACGGCGGTGATCTGCAAGTCGCTGTTCGGCAAGGCGCACACCGTGATGGCCGAGGGCGGCATCGCCGCCGCCATGGCCAACGCCAACGAGCACGACACCTGGCAGGTCCACTTCCGCGACACCATGCGCGGCGGGAAGTTCCTCAACCAGTGGCGGATGGCCGAGCTGCACGCCCAGGAGGCGCCGCAGCGGGTGTGGGAGCTGGAGACCTGGGGCGCGCTGTTCGACCGGACGAAGGACGGCCGGATCTCGCAGCGCAACTTCGGCGGCCACGAGTACCCCCGCCTCGCCCACGTCGGCGACCGCACCGGCCTGGAACTGATCCGCACCCTCCAGCAGAAGATCGTCGCGCTCCAGCAGGAGGACTTCCGGGAGACCGGGGACTACGAGTCCCGGCTGAAGGTCTTCCAGGAGTGCACGGTCACCCGGGTGCTGAAGGACGGACCCCGTGTCTCCGGCGTCTTCGGCTACGAGCGGGAGTCCGGCCGTTTCTTCGTGCTGGAGGCGCCCGCCGTGGTCCTCGCGACGGGCGGCATCGGCAAGTCGTTCAAGGTGACGTCGAACTCGTGGGAGTACACCGGGGACGGTCACGCGCTGGCGCTGCTGGCCGGGGCCCCGCTGGTCAACATGGAGTTCGTGCAGTTCCATCCGACGGGCATGGTCTGGCCGCCGTCGGTGAAGGGCATCCTGGTCACCGAGTCGGTGCGCGGCGACGGCGGGGTGCTGCGCAACTCCGAGGGCAAGCGGTTCATGTTCGACTACGTGCCGGACGTCTTCAAGGAGAAGTACGCCGAGTCCGAGGAGGAGGGCGACCGCTGGTACGACGACCCGGACCGCAACCGGCGTCCCCCCGAGCTGCTCCCCCGCGACGAGGTGGCCCGCGCGATCAACGCCGAGGTGAAGGCGGGCCGTGGCTCCCCGCACGGCGGGGTCTTCCTGGACGTGTCCACCCGGATGCCCGCCGACGTCATCAAGCGCCGGCTGCCGTCGATGTACCACCAGTTCAAGGAGCTGGCGGACGTCGACATCACGGCGGAGGCGATGGAGGTCGGCCCGACCTGCCACTACGTGATGGGCGGCATCGCCGTCGACTCCGACACGGCGGCGACGCGCGGGGTGCCGGGGCTGTTCGCGGCCGGTGAGGTGGCCGGCGGGATGCACGGCTCCAACCGGCTGGGCGGGAACTCCCTGTCCGACCTGCTGGTGTTCGGGCGCCGGGCGGGCTGGCACGCGGCCGAACACGCGGGGGCGCACACCGCCGGGACAGGCGCCGAGCGGCCCCGGGTGGACGAGGCCCAGGTCGACGCCGCGGCGGCGGAGGCCCTGCGGCCCTTCTCCGTCGAGGCCGGGGAACCGGCGAAGGGCCCGGCGTCCGCTCCGGAGAATCCGTACACCCTGCACCAGGAACTCCAGCAGACGATGAACGACCTGGTCGGCATCATCCGCCGGGAGCACGAGATGGAGGAGGCCCTGCACAAGCTCGCCGAGCTGCGGGCACGGGCGCGCCGGGCCGGGGTCGAGGGGCACCGGCAGTTCAACCCGGGCTGGCACCTCGCCCTGGACCTGCGGAACATGCTGCTGGTCAGCGAGTGTGTGGCACGGGCCGCGCGGGAGCGCACCGAGTCACGCGGCGGGCACACCCGCGAGGACCACTCCGAGATGGAACGCGCCTGGCGCAACGTCAATCTGCTGTGTGCGATGACCGATCCCACCGGCGGCACCGCGGCCACCGCCCCGGAGCGCGGCCAGATCACCCTGACCCGTGAGACCACCGAACCCATCCGCCCCGACCTGCTCGCCCTCTTCGAGAAGGAGGAGCTGGTCAAGTACCTCGCCGAAGAGGAGCTGTACGAGTGAGCAGCTATGAGGCCCGCTTCAAGGTGTGGCGGGGGGATGCCGAGGGCGGCGGCCTGGAGGACTTCCGCGTCGAGGTGAACGACGGCGAGGTGGTCCTCGACATCGTCCACCGGCTCCAGGCCACCCAGGCCCCCGACCTGGCCGTGCGCTGGAACTGCAAGGCCGGCAAGTGCGGCTCGTGCTCGGCGGAGGTCAACGGGCGCCCCCGGCTGCTGTGCATGACCCGGATGTCGGTGTTCGACCGGGACGAGACGATCACGGTGACCCCGCTGCGGGCCTTCCCGGTGATCCGCGACCTGGTGACCGACGTCGGCTTCAACTACACGAAGGCACGCCAGGTGCCGGCCTTCGTACCGCCGAAGGGCCTCGGGCCCGGCGAGTACCGGATGACGCAGGAGGACGTGGACCGCCCGCAGGAGTTCCGCAAGTGCATCGAGTGCTTCCTGTGCCAGGACGTCTGCCATGTGGTCCGCGACCACGAGGAGAACAAGCGGGCGTTCGCCGGGCCGCGGTTCCTGATGCGGGTGGCGGAGCTGGACATGCATCCGCTGGACGCCGCCGAGGAGGCCGGCCTGGACCGCAGGCGCACGGCCCAGGACGAGCACGGGCTCGGCTACTGCAACATCACCAAGTGCTGTACGGAGGTGTGCCCCGAGGGCATCCGGATCACGGACAACGCGCTGATCCCGATGAAGGAACGGGCGGTCGACCGCAAGTACGACCCGCTCGTCTGGCTCGGCGACAAGATCCGGCGCCGGTCCGCGTCGTCCTGATCCGCCCGGTGCGTCAGGGACGGTTCACCCAGCCCTTCCGGTACGCCGCCCAGTCCGCCTCCGTCGCCGCGAAGTCCACGTAGAGGGCGACGCCGAAGCGGGGGCGGTCGGCGTCGGTGCGGGACAGCCCGAGCCGGACACCGCGGACGGCGGCGGGGACGGTCTCGGCGTGGGCCCAGTGGCCGAACCGGTTCTCCTTGAAGAAGGGCAGGCCCATGAGGAGGTCGGTGCCGGGCGGGGTGACCTCCAGGGCGAGCGCGGTCTGCTGGGCGACGTAGCCGCCGTAGGTGCCCTCCAGCGGCTGCATGGTGTCGTACGACATGACGGCGATCTGGTCGACGCGGCGCGCGACCTGCCCGAAGAACTCCTGCGACCACCACTTGGGGTGGCCGGTGACCGCGCCCCAGAAGGAGTGGAAGCCGGGGAGCGGGTCGATCTGGTGGGCGGCGACGGACAGCGGCACGTCGCGGGAGCCGGTCTCCTCGTGCAGGGCGTCGAGGAGCTCCAGGTAGTCGGCGTCCCCGGAGTGCAGGGGCTCGAGGTCGAAGTGGACGCCGTCGTAGCCGGTGTCCAGGATCTCCCGGGTGGACCGGAGGATCGCGGCGCGGGACTCGGCGCGCTCCAGGTGCAGCGCCTCGGGGTGCTCGGGCGCGAGGATGTCCCCGAGCCAGGCCTGGACCCGGACGCCGGGCATCTCCCGGTGCACGGACTCGATCAGCCGGCGGGCCTGCGGGTACCGGGACTTCGGCAGGCTTCCGTCGTGCTCCAGGGGTCCCGAGTGGACGTAGAGGTCGCGTATCCCGGTGCCCTCGAGGCGGCGGGCGAGGGCGGTGACGTCGGCGTCCTTCTTCCGCCCGTCGACCCAGGCGTGCCCGAGCCAGAGGGCGTCGCGGTCCCGGGTGTACGTCCCGTCGGCCGGGTCGCCGGTGAAGTTGACCCGCAACACCGTCCCGGCGGTCAGCAGCGGCACGAGGACGACGAGCACGAGCGCGAGCACGGCCCACGTGAGCGGGCGCTTCCAGCTCCGGGGCCGCTCGTCCGGCCGGTCTCGGGTGTGCTCCCCGCCCGCGGATCCGGGGTCGTCCGGCTCCGCGGCTTCGGTGGGCTTGGTGAGTTCCGCGGGTTCCGCGGGTTCCGCGGGTTCCGCGGGTTCCGCGGGTTCCGCGGGTTCCGCGGGTTCCGTGCCTGACATCGCGCGTCCCCTCCGCCGCCGGTCCGTCCGGGCCGCACGGCTGATCTTGCGGAGGAGGACGACGGCGGGGGGCCCGCGGTTGCGTTTCAGGCGGCGGTCGGCGCGTGTCGTTCGTGCACGTGTCCGTCCAGGGGGAAGGCGGGCGGCGCGGCCGGGAGGACGCCGGTCAGTGCGAAACCGGCCTTCTCGGCGACGCGGCAGGACGCCGCGTTGCCGACCCGGTGCACCAGCTCCAGGCGGGTCAGGCCTTCCCGGGTGAAGGCCTCGAACGCCCAGTCGGTCAGCGCCGTCAGAGCCCGGTGGGCCACTCCCCGGCCGCGGGCGGGTGCCGCGGTCCAGTAGCCCACCTCGGCGGAACCCGAATCCCTGGCCGCGTACTTGAGGACGGCGTGGCCGACGAGTCGCGGCGCGGAGCCGGGAACTCCCGTCTCCTGCACGGCGAACGCGAACCTGTCTCCCGTCTCCCAGCCCCGCTGCTGTGCCGTCACCCAGCGCGCCGCGCTCGCCTCGTCGTGCACGGCGGCGCTCACCCAGCGGCGCATCGCCTCGTCCTGGAACAGCTCGGCCAGACCCGCCGAGTCCTCCGGGCTCCAGGGCCGCAGGGTGAGGGTGCCGGCTGCCAGGTGCAACGGGGTCGGGGGCATGGGGGCGAGCGTAGACGAGCGGCGGTCGGCCGACGTGTCGGGGGGTCAGAAAAGGCTCATGAGGGCTTCGGCCGGGTCGGCGAGGGGGGTTTCGCCGCCGGGGAGGGGGAGTTCGAACCAGACGGTCTTGCCGCGGGGGGTGCGGCGGGAGCCCCAGGCCGCGCTGAGCAGGCCGACGAGCTGGAGACCTCGGCCGCCCTCGTCGGTGTCGCGGGCGCGGCGGCGGCGCGGCTGGACCAGTCCGGAGTCCCAGACCTCGCAGACCAGGGTGCGGTCGAGCAGGAGGCGGAGCCTGATTTCTCCCTCGCCGTATCGCAGGGCGTTGGTGACCAGCTCGCTGACCAGGAGTTCCGTGGTGTCGACGAGGGGTTCCAGGTCCCAGGCGAGCAGTTGCGCGCGGGCGTACTCGCGGGCGCGGCCCACGCTGCGGGGTTCGCGCGGCAGCGTCCAGTCGCCGACGGAATCGGCGGGCAGCCCCTGGACCCTGGCCATCAGCAGCGCGATGTCGTCCTCGCCGTGGTGGGTGTTGAGGGCGTTGAGGACGTGGTCGCAGACGTCCTCCAGGTCCCTGTGGGTGTCGGCGCGCGGCGCCGTCGTCGCGGGGTGGTGGCCGGGTGACGGGTGGACCGGGTCGGTGAGGGCGCCCACGAAGGCCTGGAGGCCCTCGTCGAGGGGGTGGTCGCGGCTTTCGACCAGCCCGTCCGTGTAGAGCGCGAGCAGGGCACCCTCGGGCAGTTCGACCTCGACCTCCTCGAAGGGCTCCCCGCCGACGCCGAGCGGCATGCCCGGCGGCACGTCCAGCATCAGGGCGGCCTCCCCCGGTTCGACCAGGACCGGCGGCGGATGGCCCGCGTTGGCGAAGGTGCACCGCCTGGTCACCGGGTCGTAGACCGCGTAGACGCAGGTCGCCAGGTAGACCTCGGAGAGGTCGGCCTCCCGGGGGCGGCGGGCGGCCCGGGTCGCCTGCTGGACGCCTCCGGGGGCGCCGAGTCCCTGGACGATCTCGTCCAAATGGGAGAGCACCTCGGCGGGTTCGAGGTCGAGCTGGGCCAGGGTGCGGACGGCGCTGCGCAGTTCACCCATGGCCACCGCGGCACGCAGCCCCCGCCCCATCACGTCCCCGACGACCAGCGCGGTGCGGTGGCCGGGCAGTTCGATGACGTCGAACCAGTCGCCGCCGACCTCGCCGGAGCGGCCGGTCACCGCGCTGCCGGGCAGGTAGCGGCAGGCGATGTCGAGACCGGAGGCCTCCGGGTCGCCGGGCGGCAGCAGGGACCGCTGCAGCAGCAGGGCGCGTTCGTGCTCGCGCCGGTAGAGGCGGGCGTTGTCGATGCAGACGGCGGCGCGCGCGGCCAGTTCCACGGCGAGGTCCCGGTCGCGGTCCCCGAACGGCTCGCTGCCCTTGGTACGGGCGAACTGGGCGAGCCCGACCACCGTGTCGTGGGCGACCATCGGCACGGCGAGCGTGGTCCGCACCAGCCCGCCCTCCTCGCCCGGCACCAGGCGCGGGCGGCCGGTGCGCAGGGCGTCCGCGCACGGCGAGTTGAACGCGTAGTTGTGGACGGCGCCCAGTTTGACGGGCTCGCCGGTGACGCTGAACGGCGCTTCGGAGACGGCGCTGGCGAAGGCGACGCGGCGCACGTCCGCACTGCCGTCGGCCAGCCCCGGCGGGGTCTCGTCGCCGGCCAGCAGCCCCTGGTAGAGGTCGACGGTGGCCAGGTCGCAGAATCCGGGGACGACGACGTCCAGGAGTTCGCGGGCCGTGGTCTCCAGGTCGAGGGAATTGCCGATCCGGGCGCCGGCCTCGTTGAGCAGGGCGAGGTTGCGCCGTGCGGCGGCGGCCTCGCGGGCGGCGGCACGGCGGGCGGTGATGTCGATTCCCAGCCAGGCGATGCCGATGGGACGGCCGCTGCCGCTGTGCACGCGGTAGAGGTTGACCGACCAGTGGCGGCGCCCGTCGGTGTCCGGGATGAATCCGGTGACGTGCATGTCCGTGATGGACTCGCCGGTCTCCAGCACCCTGCGCATGGTCGCGGCCACCCGCTCGGCCTCGGCGCGCGGCAGGTAGTCGTGGACACCCTTGCCCCGGTGGTCGTCGGGCGTGCCGCCGAAGGTGGACGCGAACCGCTGGTTGGCGCGGCGCACCCGCAGGTCGGGGTCGATCAGCAGGAAGCCGAAGGGGGATTGGCCGAATATGGCCTGCGAGGCGGCGAGATCGGTCTCGATGCTGCGCAGGGTGCGCACGTCGACGACGATGCAGACGGCTGCCTTCTCGCCGTCCTCGGTGCGCGTCGGCATGACGTAGACCTCGGCGATTCCCTCCCGGCCGGGCCCGTCGTCCACCGTGTCGGGGATCCGGAAGGGCACGACTCCGGTCCACTCCCGACCGTCGAGGATCTCGGCCATCTTGCGCTGGCCCCGCTCACGCCGGTCCGGATCGACGAACGCCGCGATGGGGTCCGTCCCGACGGCCCGCTCCGCCGGGATGCCGAGGAGCTGCTCGGCGCGCAGGCTCCACTGGTCGACCAGTCCGTCGGGGCCGATGGAGAAAGAGGCGACCTTTATGTAGTCGTACATGGAGCCGGGAGGGCTGCTCTGCCACATTCCGTCGACGGCCGGGGCGCCGGTGGGGAAGGGGGCGCCGGAAGAGGCTGCGGTGGCCGATGCCTCGACGGGAGAAACGCCGGCGGGCGCGGTGCCCGCGGACGGGACGTCACCGGACGAGGCATCGCCGGAAGTGAGGCCGTCAGCGGCCTCGGCCCTTGCGCCGTCCGACGGGTCCTTGGACTCCGTGGCCCTCGCTGGTATCTCGCTCACGCGAACCGTCCCCTCCAGCTCACCGCGTCCGGCACCGGTCGCCGGGGGCGGCTGCCCGCAGTATCCAGCACTACGGCGCCACACAACACGGTGTTCACGATCACAGCACGGTCCCGATGCTTTTCGGTCCGAACTGTGAGAACACTCCCAGTCTCCTAACCAGCGGACACGTCATCGAATCCCCTTCTTCGACAACCATCAGGGGCCGGAACCGGCCGCTCGACAGGAGCGGCCCGCGCGTACACGGCCGCGGCGCGGGACAGCGCCTCGCTTCAGCCGGGCGCGAACGCCTCACTCGGGCACCGTGAGTTCGAACCACACGGTCTTGCCGACCTCGCCCGGCCGGGTACCCCAGCGGCGGGCGGTGCGGGCGACGAGCTGCAGCCCGCGCCCGCCCTCGTCCTCGGCCCGGGCCACGCGCTCGTGCGGGAAGTCCGGCAGCGGGTCGGAGACCTCGACCCGCAGGACGCCGTCCGGGCCGGAGGGACGCGACAGGCAGACGCCGATGGGACCGGTGGCGTGCCGCAGGGCGTTGGTGACCAGCTCACTGACCAGCAGGGCCGCCAGGTCACCGACGCCGTCGAGACCCCAGCCGTGCAACTGCGCGCGGACCGTGGAGCGCGCGGTGCCCACGGCACCCGGCTCCGCGGGAAAGGTCCACGTGACCCGGTCGTCTTCGGTGTCGATCACGCGGACCACTTCCGTCACTCCGGGGCTGACAACAGAATCCCCATACCGGATTTCATGGGGTCAATGGACCCATACCCGGCATTCCCGCCCGGGTATCGCGCATGAGGACATCGACCACAGGTCCGTCACCTCGAACGCACCGCGGGCTCCGCGTTCGGCGTCGCCCATGAGGTGCGAGGCGAACGGACAGGTACCCGTATCGGGGAAGGCGAGTCCGACGAGCCCTCCCGATCCCGGCCGATCCCGGGACCCCGAAGGGCCCCGCCGCGCGTCAAGCGGCGGGGCCCTCGGGCGGGTACGGGGTCGGGGCGGGCGGTCTAGGCGAGTTCGCCGGTGGCGGCCAGATCGTCGAAGAGCAACTGGTCCACCGGCGGCACCAGTTCCCGGTCGGCGTACGAGAACCAGGCCATCTCCTCGATCTCGCTGCTCGGCTCCGGCTCCCCCTCGCCCTCGGCGGTGTAACAGGCCATCCGGACGACCGCGCCCTCCGGAAGGCCGGGGGTCCCGAGGGTCCCGGGGATCGCCGCCTCGTACGTGCCCACGTGGACGGCCGTGTCCGGGTCGAGTGCGACCGCGAGCTCTTCCCTGATCTCCCGCAGCAGCGTCTCGACGTCGCTCTCCGCCCCCTCGCGCTTGCCTCCGGGGATGTAGAAGACGTCCTTCCCGCGCGGGCGCGCGCACAGGATGCGGCCCTTCTCGATCCGCACCCAGGCCACCGTGTCGATCAGCACCGAACCCGTCCCGTTTCCGCTCGTTCGCACCACAGTCGAACGGGACCCTACCGGGACGCGCGACGTCAGTCGGCGGTCGTCGCGTTCTGCCCGATGCGCTCGACCCAGTACAGCTGCTTGTGCCCGCGGCCGTCGAGACTGTCCGCGATCTTCTGCGCCTCAGCCCGGGTCGCGTACCGGCCCACGCGGTACCGGTTGCCGTTGTCGTCCTGCCGCACCACGAGCCAGGGAAGCGTGGCCGTGCCGTCGCTCATCGCGCCCCTCCACTTCCCGCCCGCGACCTGCGCCGCGCCCAGCCCGGTAAGGAAACCCCAATCCGCATATGCCCGAGCCTACGCCTTACCTTTACGCAGCGAACATGGGTTTGCACAAAGAGGTACGCAACCAGCCAGTACCCAGGGGGCGCACGGCGGCGAACGCGCCGTACGCAAGCCCGACGTATCCGGTCAGCGGCATGCTGCCCCGGTTCCCCCCGCTCGGGGGCCACCTGCGAGAACGGCCAGATTTCTCCGTCGCCCGACCAGGCGTGCCGCCGCCCCCGCCCCCGCCCGGACGCAGGGACGGGGCGCAGGCGGGGCGCAGAGGGAGCACTCCGGGCCCGGCGACGGCTCCGGGGCGATCTCCCGGGACCGCCGCCCGCGATGCCCCGGAACGGGGCGGCTACCTCACCGGGAGGTGGTACGCGACCCGGTAGCGGTCGGCGGGGATCACCACGTCGGCCGTCTCGACCGGGCGGCCCGAGGCGTAGTACGTGCGCCGGACGACCAGGACGACGTGACCGGGGACGCCGCCCAGCGACGCCAGCTCCTCGGCGAGGCCGGGGCGGGCGCCGATCTCCTCGGTGACGTTGTCCACGATCACGTCGATGGCGCGCATGCGCTCGACCACGCCCATGCCGCCGAGCGGCCCCTCCTCGGGCAGCATCACGGGCGTCCGGCCGGTCAGGGCGAGCGGCTCCCAGGAGGTGGAGAGCATCATCGGCTCGCCGGCCTCCCGGAAGAGGTACCGGGTGCGCATCACCCGGTCGCCCGGCTCGATCCCGAGCCGCTCGGCGACGGCCCCGCAGGCATCGGCCTGCGCACTGCTCGACTCCCAGGTGCCCTGCACGCTCCCGTCCGCCTGCTCCTGTCGGAACGGGGTGGCGCCACGCTCCGGACGGAACCCCGAACGGGCGATGCGCCGGGGGACGGGCCGCTCCCGCACGTAGGTCCCCGAACCGGAGCGGCCCTCGACGAGGCCCTCCGCCATGAGCACCTTGCGCGCCTCCAGCGCGACCGTGTCGGAGACGCCGTACTCCTCGCGGATCCTCGCCTGGGACGGGAGGCGGGTGTGCGGCGGCAGCCGACCGTCGACGATCTTCTTACGGAGATCACCCGCGACGCGCAGATATGCCGGCTGCTCACCGAATGTCACTGGCCGCTCCCGTCAGGTTGTACAGATAGCGACAGGGTGGCAACCGTGGGTTGTACCGGGCAAGTAAAGGCCAGAGAATCACTCGAAGTGATGACGAATCCTTGCCGGGGTCTTTACCCAGGCACTTTCTCCCCGCTGTGGAAGCCCTCACACCTCGAGACTGCCGTCATCGGCCCCGTCGTCCCCGCCTCCGGTCCCGTCCTCGCTCCCGCTCTCGCCCTCGTCGAACGTCGGCGGGGTGGTGGTCAGGCCCAGAGCCTTGCGCGCGGTGACCGTCTTGCGGGAATCGATGAGCTCCCACCCCTGAGCGGAGTGCTCGTAGAAGGCGTCCAGGTCGTCGGCCTCGGCGGCCTTCGCCCATGCGGCCTCGGCCTTCTCGAGCTCACCGATGAGTTTCGTCACCGGCCGCTCGGCGTCGGCGGGCCACTCGTGCTCCCGCAGCATTCCGCTCTGCTCGGCGAGCGCCTCGGACATCTGCCCCGCCCACTTCTGGTTGCCGGGCAGGTCCTCCTCGGCCTCCGCCACGGGGACCCGGTACAGCGCCGCGTTGAGGACGTGCGTGGCCTTCAGATAGGCCACCTGGTCCGCGTCGAGCGTGGTCTCGTCCCGGCGCAGCGACCCGGTGAGGGTGGCGTCCGCGTCCCGGTTGCCGAACACACAGGTGATCACTCGGTCGCCGTGGTCCCAGCTCTCCCGGGACGGCGTGATGTGGTACACGTCCACGTCGGACGGCAGGGCCCAGGCGTCCATGGCGTAGCCGTCCTGGAGGGCGTAGCACCGGTCGTCGGCGGTGTCGACGAGGCTGTCGTCGCCCGGGAAGGCGCCGTCGGGCAGGGTGACGAGGGCGAAGACCTCCCCGTCGTGCTCCTGCGAGCAGGGCACCTGGTCGGCCTCGATCGCCCAGCCCACCAGTCCGTCGGGCGAGTCGAAGCAGTCGCCCTCCTCCAGGGCGAGGACCGTGTTGCCGCGCGCCCCCTCCTTGAAGCCCTCCCAGAAGTCGGCCGCGGCTCCGGTGGAGAGCGACAGCGCCCACAGCGCCAGCCCGACGGAGGACAGCACGGATCCGGCGATCGCCATGCCCCGGCCGCGCTCCGAGCGCCGACGGATCTGCCACAGCGCGATCAGCCCCAGCACGAGTCCGACGGCCGGCAGGAAGCACAGCAGGCCGCACACGAGGGCGGCGATGGCGACCCCGTTGACGGCGCTGACGGCCGGGGGCTGAAGCCCGTAAGGGCCGTACGGGGGGTAAGGGCCGTGGGGGCCATGGGGGCCTTGAGGCCCGTAGGGGAACTGCGGTGGCGGATGGGCCCCTTGCGGCTGCGGAGCGGCGTACGGGCCCTGGGGGTACTGCCCTTGGGCGTGCGGGCCCGGGAAGTCCTCGGGCTGACGGGGCCCGGGGGGCGGGGGTATGGACACGGGTGCCGTGCTCCTGGTTCTGCCGTGCTGATGCGGAGAGGTGCATCCGCTGGACGCGGGCCGACATACGGCTCCGCGCGCATCGTAAGCGGGCTGTACGCGGGGCCCGTCGGGGTGCCCCCGGGTCGGGCCGGGCCGGGTCCGCTGGACCGCGTGCCTCTCAGGACCTCTCGCCACATGCCTCATGCCTCGCCCCCGCGGCGGACGGCGGGTCACCGGTCCGAAGTCCGACCACGGGGACGAGGCACAGGAACAGCGATGATGGGGGGTCAGGCCCTATGTCAGAACTGCAGGGCCCAGCCGTTGAGCCGCCCGGTGTCCCACCACGAGCGGTCACTGACGCGCAGCTTCCACGTGCCGTTCGCGGTCTCCGAGGAGGCATCGACCGTGTACGTGGTGTTGATGTTGTCCGAACTGCCGCCGGTACCGTACGACTTCAGCGTGTACGCCGTGCCGTCGGGGGCTACCAGCTGGACCTGGAGGTCACCGATGTAGGTGTGGGTGATGTCGACCTCGACGGCGAGGTTCGAGGGCGCGTTGCCGGAGACGCCGGAGACCGTCACCGGGGACTCGACGGTGGAGAGGTCGTTGATGGTGTAGCCCGTGGTGTTCTCGAAGCGGTCACCGGTGGGCGGCGGGGTGGTGCCGCCCTCCCCCACGTTCAGCAGGAGGTTGGGGGAGCCGCTGCCCGGGTTGCCGACGACGCCGGTGGTGGCGGCGGCCGTCAGCGCGGAGGAGACCTGGGCGGGGGTGGCCGAGGGGTTGGCGGCCAGGTGGAGGGCGGCCGCTCCGGCGACGTGCGGGCTCGCCATGGACGTACCGGAGATGGTGTTGGTGGCCGTGTCGCCGGTGTGCCAGGCGGAGGTGACGGAGGAGCCGGGCGCGAACACGTCGAGGATCGAGCCGTAGTTGGAGTAGCTGGCGCGTGCGTCGCTGGAGGTGGTGGCGCCGACGGTGATCGCCTCGGCGACGCGGGCCGGGGACTTGGTGGAGGCGTTGGTGGACTCGTTGCCCGCCGCGACGACGAAGGTGACGCCGGAGGCGACCGCGTTGCGCACGGCCGTATCGAGGGCGCTGTCGGCACCGCCGCCGAGGGACATGTTGGCGACGGCGGGCTTGACCGCGTTCCGGGCGACCCAGTCGATGCCGGCGACGACCTGGGCGGTGGTGCCGGAGCCGGAGTTGTTCAGCACGCGGACGCCGACGACCTTCGCCTTCTTGGCCACGCCGTAGGCGTTGCCGGCGACGGTGCCCGCGACGTGGGTGCCGTGGCCGTTGCCGTCCTGGGCGGTGTTGTCGTTGTCGACGGCGTCGTAGCCGTAGGAGGCACGGCCACCGAAGTCGCTGTGCGTGATGCGGACGCCGGTGTCGATGACGTAGGCGGTCACGCCCTGCCCGGCCGAGTCCGGGTAGGTGTACGAGTTGTTCAGCGGCAGGCTCCGCTGGTCGATGCGGTCCAGGCCCCAGGAGGGCGGGCTGGGCTGGGTGGCGGTGATGTGGAAGGTGCGGTTCTGGACCACCGAGGCGACGGCCGGGTCGGCGGCGAGACGTTTCGCCTCGGCCTCGGATGCCTCGACCTCGTAGCCGTTGAGGGCCTTGGTGTAGGTCCGCTCGATCTCGGCCCCGTACTTCTCCGCCAGGGCGCGGCCCTTGGCGGAGCCGGCCTTGGCCTCGTCCGCCTTCAGGGTCACGATGAAGCTGTCTGCGACGGCGTTCGCCGCGCCCTCGTACTGGATGCGGCCTTCGGCAGCAGCGGGGGCCGCGCCGGCGGGGAGTGCGGCGACGAGCCCCGCCACGAGCGCCGCGCTGGTCGCGACGCCGAGGGTGGCCATTCTTCGCCGGGGATGACGCATCACTGCCATGTGAGGGTTCCTCCTCAGTCGGTGGTGCGTTGCTGTGGGGGATGGTGCGGTCGACACACGTGCTGCGCGGGTGGCACAGCGGGTCCATCGTTGACCTGCCCATGTCAACTCTCTGTGACCGGTCAACTCCGTGCGCCAGATGAAAGATTGAGGGTTCCACAGGAATCACACAAGGGCCCTGCACGAACGAAACAGACCTGTCATGCGCGCGTCATATTCCCGCCGGGCCTTCGAAGGGCGCTTCTCCGGCGGCGCACCACGTCACGCGGAAGACCCCGCCGGACGTCCTCGAGCAAACACACGAAAGCCGCACCTCGGTCGAAGTGCGGCACAGTGAGCACGAGATCACCGCGGGGCCACGCCGGGCTCCGCGAACGGATCCGAACGGATCGACGTCCCGGGCGGCGACGTCAGCGCGGGCCGGCGGGCGGGCAGCGGTTTCGTCGTACGGGCCTGCCCACCCGCGGGACGGCCGTCGTGCCGCTCCCGCCGGTGGCCGGCCGTAGCAGCCCCCTCACGGGGTCAGGGCAGGGGCGTACCGCCCGTCGCGTTGAGGATCTCCGCGGTGATGAAACCGGCCTGCGCCGAGGCCAGGTAGACATAGGCCGGTGCCATCTCCGCCGGCTGGGCGGGACGGCCGAGAGGGCTCTGTTTGCCGAACTCGGCGGTGTCCTCCAGCGTCGCGGGGATCAGCGGGGTCCACACGGGACCGGGCGCCACGGCGTTCACCCGGATCCCGTCGGAGGCGAGCATCTGGGCCAGGCCCTGCGTGAACGTGACGATCCCCCCCCTTCGTCATCGCGTAGTCGAGGAGATGGGGGGTGGGCTTGTAGGCCTGGACGGACGCGGAGTTGATGATCGAGCCGCCCGCCGGGATGTGCGGCAGGGAGAACTTGCACAGCCAGAACATGCCGTAGAGGTTGGTGCGCACGACCCGGTCGAACTGCTCGGTGGAGATACTGCCGATGCCCTTCGGCTGAGCCATCTGGTAGGCGGCGTTGTTGACGAGGACGTCGATGCGCCCGAATTCCGCCACGGCCCTTTCGACCAGCGACCGGCACTGGGACTCCTCGCGGATGTCGCAGGCGACGGCCACGGCGCGCCGGCCCGCCTCCTCCACGAGCCGCGTCGTCTCGCGCGCCTCGTCCTCTTCCTCCCGCAGATGGGTGAACAGGACGTCGGCGCCCTCCCGGGCGAACGCGAGGGCGACCGCTCGGCCGATACCGGAGTCACCCCCGGTGACCACGGTCTTCCGGTCCTTCAGCAGCCCGCTGCCGCGGTAGGAGTCCTCGCCGTGGTCGGGCGGTGGGTCCATCGGACCGGTCCAACCCGGGTGCGGCTGGTCCTGCGAGGGGAAGTCCGGCTGCGGGTGCAGGCCGGTGGGGTCCTGCGGTGCGTCGTTTCCGTCCGTCATCGTGTCGCCTTCCTGTTCACGTCGTCCTCTCTCGCGCCGCACTCTGTCCGCGCCGCACTCTGTCCACGTCGCGTTCTGTCCGCCTCGCGCTCGGCCGTCACACGGAACGCTGGTTGTACGCCCTCGACGCGCGGTCGTTGAGCGCGCTGCCCCACGCGCGGACCTTGCGCGCCACCGGATGGGACGGCGGCCCGACCTCGGCACCCCTCCGGAGCCCTCGCGGGCCGCCTCCGGCAGACGGCAGCATGCGGGCGGCCAGGGCGGTGGCCCGGGTGGTGAGCGCCGGCGCCACACCGTGCGCGAGGCCGGCCGCGCGGGCGGCGGGCGTGAGCACGAGGCGCGTACGCCGCCGCTGGATGCCGCGGACGATGGCCTTCGCCGCACGGCCTGCGTCCATGGACACCAACGGCATGCCCGCCAGCGTCGAGAACCAGGCGAACTCCTTCTCCTGCTCGCCCCCGAAAACGGCGTGCAGGTGCGAACCGGTGCGCATGAGGCCCGGATGCACGGCGGTGACGGTGACGCCGTCGCGGGCGGCTTCGGCATAAAGCCCTTCCGCCAGCGTTCCCACGGCGGACTTGGCGCAGGAGTACGGCAGCAGGTGCGGGGCGGCGAGCAGCCCGCCGACCGAACCGATCAGCGCGAGCCGGCCGCCGGCCGGGCTCCTCCGCAGATACGGCAGCGCCTCCAGCGACGTGTGCAACGCGCCGTAGAAGATCGTGTCCATCGCGGACCGGAACTCCTCGGCGCCGAGGGCCTCCACGGGTGCCACCTGGATGATCCCCGCGTTGGCGATCACCAGGTCGACGCCTCCGCAGTCCCGGGCGGCCTCGCCGAGCGCGTCCCGCACGGCCGCACGGTCCCGCACGTCGCACACCGCTGTACGGATGCGTGCCCCGCGGCGCCGGCGGAGCAGTTCCGCCGCCAGGGTCAGCTCATCGCCGTCCCGGGCGATCATCGTCACGGCGCAGTGCCGAGCGGCCAGCTCGTCCGCGAGGAGCAGCCCCAGTCCCCGCGAGCCGCCGGTCACCACGGCTGACAGTCCCCGGATGGACGGGGCGGCGGTCAGAGGTGACATCACGGCCTCCTTGTACGGTGCTCGGCCCGCGCGGCCTCCTGGCGTTGCGGATCGGGGTGCCTCGCGGACGAGTGCCCATGTCGTGCGCGGTTAACGCCTGCGGCACGACGCGGTGGAGCAGCGCTGTGCGGTGCGGCAGCGTGGTGTGGCATGCCGCTGGTTGCGGGTACCCGCAGAGCGCCAGTGCCTGTGACATCCGTGTGAGACACGCGAGACGGAGGAGACGCGTCATGCCGTCCGGATCGAGCGCCAAACGAGAGCGGCAGTACGAGCACATCAAGGAGAGCGCCGAGGAGCGCGGCAGGTCGGAGGAGCGTGCGAAGGAGATCGCCGCACGCACGGTGAACAAGGAGCGTGCGCGTTCGGGTGAGGCCAAGACCTCGAGCAAGACCTCCACACAGGACCCGAAGTCCGCCTCGCAGCGTGGCGGAGAGCGTTCCCACAGGGGTGCGCAGGGCCCCACGAAGGATCAGCTCTACGAAGAGGCGAAGAAGAAGAACATCGAAGGCCGTTCGTCCATGAACAAGCAACAACTGCGCAAGGCCGTCGGGCGCTGACCGCCCACGCCGGAACGGACCGGCAGGGCCGCCCCGCGGCCCTGCCGGCGCCCCGCGCCCGCCTCTACCACTCCGGTGCGGGCGCGCGGCGCCGGCGTTCAGCCGCGTTCGCCAGTTCGCAGAGGAGCTGGTGGGTCTCGACGACGAGTTCGCCGCCCGTGGCGACCGCCGCCCCTTCTTCCCGCCGGATGTCCGCGGTCAGTGCGTCGTGGGCGCTCAGCGCTTCTCCCAGTGCGGCCTCCCGCCGGTCCCGCTGGGATGCGGAGAGGGACCGTCCGGCCTTCTCCAGGACCTCCGCGTCCACGCGACACGCGGTCGCCGCCTGCCCCAGCACTTCGGCACAGCGGGCCAGGTAAGCGGAGGAGGGGGCCACGAGGCGCGGCTCGTCGCCGGCCGCGCCGTCGAGGGTGCGGGTGATGGCGACGAGATGACCGCTGACCCGCTCCCAGGCCACGTCCGCTTCGACCGGGGGCAGCGCGGGACCGTTGCGGCGCATCCGCCACCCGGGGTTGAACCGGTAGCTCTCCGAGGTCCACCCCCTGGCATCGGCCAGGGCCTGCACCGTCCCACTCAGCCGCCGGGCGCGGTCGTGCCACTGCGCGGCGTCCGAAAGCCCGTCTTCCTCACGGAGCCCCTCGGCCACCGAGGCCAGGAGCTCCCCACTGTGGTGGACCAGCGCGTGAAGGTTCTCCCGCACACTGCGCAGATGCACCGGCGGCAGTACGAACGCGTTGACCGCGACACCGACCACGGCTCCGATCAGCGTCTCGAGCAGCCGGTGGCCCACGTCTCCCGCTGCGGACGCGCCGTAGGTGATGACGAACAGAGCCGTGGTGGCGCCGTAGATGCCCTGGCTGCCCAGTCGGCGGTAGTTGCCGATCAACACCAGGGGCGGCAGGGTGAGGGCCATCGCGACCAGGGTGGAATTCCCGGCGACGGCCAACGCCGCCGAAGCCCACAGCGTGCCCACCACGATGACGGCGAACTGCTGCACCCCCGAGTGCACCGACCGGTAGACGGTGCTCGCCACCAGCACGATGGCGGTCCAGGGTGCCAGCAGGGCCATCGGCGCTTCGAGCCACCACCCGGTCAGCGCCCAGGCGGCGATCGCCGCGCCGGCGGCCTTGAGCGACTGCACCATGGTGTCCCGTTCGGGGCCCGGACGCCTCAGCGCGGAGCGTGCGCTACGGCCCACCGCCGCAAGCTCCCACCCCAGCGTGCGAGGCACCCTTCGAAGCCACGCTGCCAACCGCTCTCCCTCCTGTTCCACGTCCGGTCCCCCCGGCCGCCTCCATGGCGCGGCCGGGGCGCCGGAAACACCCCGTCCCTTCGCCCCGGCGCGAGTACCCCGGCGCGGCCCGGGACACGCGCACCCGGCCGGCCGGGACGGTATAAAGAATTCCTATATCCGGGGAAACACTCTTCGCGGCTAGGCTCATGCCTCAATCATCCGGGCCGGGATCCAGGCCTTCCGCATTTCTCCGCGCAAGAGGAGTTCATCCGTTGAACGCGATGTGGCGCGTACAGCCGAAGAATACGGCACTGCTCGTGATCGACATGCAGAACGATTTCATTCTGGAGGGGTATCCGATGGAAGTGCCGATGGCACGCCGGAGGATACCGGAGATGCAGAAGGTGATTACCGGATGCCGAGAGGCCGGCATTCCGGTGATTTACACCCAGCACATTCTGCTCGACACGTTCGACGTGTCGCCGCTGGAATCCACCTACAACCCGGCGCTGCTGACCGCGGGCATGCGCGGCGGCACGTTCGGCGCGCAGGTCGTCGACGCCCTCGCACCGGAGCCCGAGGACGTCGTCGTCCAGAAGCACCGCTACGACGCCTTCCACAACACGCGGCTGGAAAGCGTACTGGCCGGCATCTCGGGCCTGCGCCAGGTGGACACGGTGATCATCATCGGCACCCTCACCGAGGTCTGCTGCGATTCCACCGCGCGCGGCGCGTACATGCGCGACTTCAAGGTGGCTTTCGTCGCCGACGCCACCGGAGCGCGCAGCGACGCGACACAGAAGGCGACGGAGGAAACCATGGGCACGTTCTTCGGCCGGGTCCTCGACAGCGGAGAGCTGGTCACGGAAATCCGTGAAAGCGAAAGCAGAGAAGGAAGAGCGGCATGACGACAAAAGAGTACGACGTCCGCTATGAGCGCTCGGCTGTTCTGCTGCTGTCCCTGGGATTCGGTCTCGTCGGCCTGGACCGCTGGATCATCAGCCCGCTCTTCCCCTCGATGATGAAGGAACTCGGGCTCGACTATCAGGACCTGGGCAACATCATCGGCGTCCTCGGTCTGGCCTGGGGTTGTTCCTCCCTCCTCATGGGCGGTCTCTCCGACCGGCTGGGACGGCGCAAGGTCCTGGTCGGTTCGATCGTGTTCTTCTCGGTCTGCTCGCTGCTGACCGGCATGGTCGGCGGGCTCGTCAGCCTGCTCCTGGTGCGGGTCGTCATGGGCATCACCGAGGGGGCGTTCTCCCCGACCGCGGTGGCCGCCACGGCGGAGGCGTCGCGGCCCGGGCGGCGCGGGTTGAACATGGGCATCCAGCAGAGCACCTTCGCCCTGTTCGGGGTCGGCCTGGGGCCCATCATCGCCACCCAGTTGCTGAGGATCCTGCCGAGCTGGCACTGGGTCTTCGCCATCATGCTGCTGCCCGGCCTGGTGCTGGCCTACTTCGTCTTCCGGACCATCCGCGAGCCGCACCAGCTGCCGACCTTCGAGTCCGCCGTCGCCCCCGTCTCTCCCCAGGAGCGGACCCGCTGGCTGGACGTCTTCCGCTACCGGAACATCCGGCTGGCCATACTGGCGCTGTGCGGCGCGATGACCTGCATCTTCGTGCTGAGCGCGATGGTGCCGAGCTACCTGGTCGACCACCAGGGCATCGGAACCACCCAGATGGGCGTCATCGCCTCCGGCATCGGTTTCGGCGCCTTCGCGGGGCAGCTGGTCATCCCCGGGCTGTCCGACCGGTTCGGCCGCAAGCCCGTGGTCGTCGTCTCCCTGCTGATGGCGATGGCCATGCTGGTCGGCTTCATCCTGCAGGGGCCGGTGGTGCCACTGCTGTTCCTGCTGCTGTTCTTCATCGCCTTCGGCGCCAACGGCTGCCTGGCCCTGCTCGCCGGAACCGTGACCGTGGAGTCCGTCCCGGCCGGCCTGATGGGCGCCGCCGCGGGCACCGTCATGGGCGTCGCGGAGATCTTCGGCGGCGGGGTGGCCCCGTCCGTCGCCGGATACCTGGCCCAGAACCACGGCATCCACACCGTCCTCTACCTGGCGCTGGGCGGACTGCTGCTCTGCGTGGTCGCCGCGTCCTTCCTCCAGGAGACGGCACCGAAGAAGGCCGGCCGCACCGGCAGCACCGACCCGGTTGCCACGGCCCCCGCGGGCGCATAGCGCCCGCCCGGCGGATCATGCCCCGGACACGGAGGCCGGCACGCCCTCCCCCATGAGCGGGAGGGGCCTCCATCGCCCCCGCTCACCGGCACTGACGAGGCACCGTCGATTCCCTGCGACCTGCTCCACCGAAGAAGCCCTGGCGCCCGCCCACCGTCCAGACCCCGCCGCCCGGACCGGGTGACCCGCGTGTGAGCGCACGGTCATCCGGCTCCGGGCGCCTCGGCGTCCGCCTCGGCGTCCGTTTCGGCCAGGAACCCCGCGATCGACCGTGCGAACGCCTCGGTCACCCCGTGGTCCCGTCCCGCGTCACTGATGCCCACGGTGACGTTGATCTCCGGCAGCAGTCCGGGCAGCGGGGTCGCGGGGAGGTCCGCGGCGCACCGTTCCCCGTCGGTGAGGACCACTCCGGCCGGGACGACCGTGATGCACTCGCCCAGCCGGATGAGTGCGTGCATGGTCCGGTAGTCGTCCACCACGTGGAACCGGGAGATCTCGTACGTCTCGATCAGCGTGGTGGTGATCCGCGCGTGGTGGGTCAGCACGGGGTTGTCGAACAGGACGAACCGGTAACGGGAGAGAAGGTCCTTCAGGGCGAGGGCACTGATCTCCTCCAGGACGGTCCCCGGCGGATGGACCAGCGCCATGTCCTCGGTGCCGATGACCTCGGTGCCGAACGGGTGGTCGGACTCCGTGGAGTAGAAGAGCCCGGCGTCGAGCTGGTTGAGTTCCAGCAGGTCGATGAGGGTGGTGGCGGGTCGGCTGGTGACCCGGAACTCGCCGGCTCCGTAGTCACCGAGCGCGCTGCTCACCACGGCTCGTACGGAGCGCTCGGACAGCCAGTTGTCCACGCCGAACATGACCCGGTGCGGATGGCCGGCCACTTCGGCAAAGCTCCGCGGCTTGGCCGGGTCCTTGTCGCCGAGGACCGCCGAGGCGTTCGACAGGTCCCGGATGAGCTGGGCGGCGTAGGGCAGGAAGTAGGACCCCTGGGGGGTGAGCACCACACCGGTCCAGCCGCGTTCGAACAGCGCGAAGCCGAGGCTCTCCTCCAGCCTGCGCAGCCGCTGGCTCATGGTCGGCTGGGTGACGTAGAGGGCGGCGGCGGCCTTGGAGATGCTCCGGTGCCTGGCCACCGCGAGGAAGGAGTGAAGGGCCTCAAGGTCCACGAATGCCCCGTCTCGGTCACGAGCGAACTGGATGAGACGGACCCTACTGCCTCCCGGAGCCCTTGTGACCTGCTACGGACCACACGACCGCGGGCCGCTCGCCGCCCCGTTCCTCACCCCCACGCACGCCTCGCCCGGTGGGACAGCACCGCAACCGGCCCTGCCTGCAACAGCAGCACCACGGCCGTGCCCAGGGCCAGGGGGAACACCGGCCGGTCGCCCGCGGCCCCGATCGCCCAGGCCGCCAGAGCGACCCCCGCCCCGGTCACCACCAGCGGAAGAACGAACCAGTACCACAGAGCGCTGCCATGACGCTGCGGGCGAAGCAGGTGGGCGAGGCCGGCGAGCACCCCCAGGACCGCCAGGTAGCCCAGGTAGACGCTGACGGCGGCGGTCAACTGAGGCTGGTACAGCGGTTCGTTCTGCGTCACCTGCCGCACGTCGCCCCGGGCGACGGCCACCACCTCGCCGCGCCAGACGGTTCCGGTGACCCGGTCCCCCCGCTCCAGCCGGTGGAAGAGCGGCTTCTCGCCTCGCATCCGGACCGTTCCGTCCCAGCGGCCGGAGCCGGCCAGGGTCAGCTCGTGATCGTCCGAACCCTTCGCGTGCGTCACCGTCACCACGTCCTCCACTTGGAAGTCCACCGCGCGCAGGCACTCCTCCCCCTTCTCGTACGGCGCGGCCGACGAGCAGGGAACAGCGGCCCGGTAGGCCCGGTGGCGGGCGACATCCTCCGGAATGCCGGTGAACAAGTCGTGGCCGAGAAGCCCCAGGAAGAGCGCGACGATCAGGAGGGCCGCGCCCCCCACCCGCCTCCCCACCGTGTACCAGGGCAGCATCGGCCCCGCCCCGACCGCCCTTCGCGCCCTCTCCCGCTGCACCAGGCGGGCACCCCCGCCCACCAGGCCCACCAGCACCGGCAGCAGACCGAGCAGGAGCAACGCGTCGGAGAGGGCCATCCGGTCGTTCCACGTCTCCACCGAGGTGAGATCCCCGCGGTTCGGGCCCTCCACCTCGATCCAGCCCGTGCCCCATCCCTCAGGGCCGTCCCCTCGGGCCGGAGGGCCGAGCAGCGACGGATCGCGTCCGGGGTCGCAGAGGTACTCCCCCTCCCGTGGGCCGGCCCAGGGATCGTCCCACGCGACCACGCACCGACCGTCGGACTGCTCCTCCAGCACCGCCAGCTCGACCAGCTCGATCTCGGTCGCCGTCTCGGACACGTAGGCCCCGGCCCCCACCAGCAGCAGCCCCAGAAGCAGCACCCACCGGAACACCGGGCCCGCCCCCGCCGTCCTCACCGACCCACCCCCGGCACCCCGCACCCTTGGACGGGCACAGTGTCCCTCGGACGATGGACTTGATCAACGACGGTCTCAGGCAGTGGAGGGCCCGTCGGCGACCGGTCCGCTGATCCGCCGCTCGCCCCGTCTCTCATTCGGGTACCGCGGGCCGCTCGTCGGCCATGCCCAGGCGTGCCTGTTCCTCCTCGACGATCCGGCGCGCCAACTCGGTGTCCGAGACGTCGACCGCGTCCGGGGAGGCTTCGGCCACGGCGCTGCGGCGGGCGTAGGCGTCGAACAGGCGGGTCTTGTCCTCCAGCATCCTCACCATGCGTTCGTCCACTCCCCCGGTGGCGAGGAGGCGGTGCACGCAGACCGGCCTGACCTGGCCCATGCGGTGGGCCCGGGCCACCGCCTGGTGCTCGAGGGTCGGCTTGATCTGGGGTTCGCAGATGATGACGACCGAGGCGGCCTGCATGTTGAGGCCGACGCCCGCGGCCTGGATCTGCGCCAGGAGCACCGCGGGGCCCGGGGCACCGGAGAAGTCGTCGACGATCCGCTGCCGTCGTCCGGCCGGGACGCCTCCGGTGAGCGGGCCGAACACCGCGGTGCCGCCGGCGGCTCCTGCGTCGAGTGCCTCCCCCACCACGCCCAGGACGTCCTTGAAGTAGGAGAAGACCACCGTCTTCTGCCCGTTCTCGCCGGCCTCCTGGACGATCTCCCGGAGCCGGTCCAGCTTGGCCGACTTCCCGGGGCGCAGGTACGCGGCCCTGCGCATCGCCATGAAGTTGCCGGCGCGCACGGCCTCCCGGTACGCCTCCTCGTCCGAGGCGCTCAGCTCCTCCCACTCGTCGGTCTGCTGGAGGCTCGGCAGTTCCGTCAGCACGTCCTCCTGGTTGCGCCGCAGGTAGACCGGGGCGACGGCCTTGCGGAAGGCGACCGATCCGGCCGGCGCGTCCCCCTCGCCCAGGGATTCCGCTACACCGTGGTCGAGCATCCGGACCAGGTTGCGGAACTCCGCGACCCTGTTCTCCATCGGGGTTCCGGTCATGAAGAGGACGCGCTCGCAGTGCTCCGCCCACAGGGCGACCGCCTGGGACCGCTTGGCCTTCGGGTTCTTCACGCAGTGCGCCTCGTCGACCACGATCAGTCCGACCTCGCCGCCTCCCGGCGCGGGAAATCCCCGCAGCGCGTCGAACGTGGTCACCCCGACCCCGCCCCGCCCCTTCCAGTCGGCGAACGCGTCGTGCCGGTCGGGGCCGTGGAGCACCGTGGCGCGCAGTGCGCTGCGGGTCTCGATCTCCCGGGTCCAGTTCACGAGGACGCTCGCCGGGCAGACGACCATGAAGTGGCTCTGTCCCTCGGCGGCCAGATGCGCCAGCACGGCGATCGCCTGGATGGTCTTGCCGAGCCCCATCTCGTCGCCGAGTATCACCTTGCGCTGCGCGAGGGCGAACCGCGCGCCGAACGCCTGGTAACCGCGCAGGGAGACCCGCCGGTGGGAGTCGTCGAGATGCTGGGTCCGTACCCGCTCGGCGATCTCGTCGGGCAGGAACCCCTCGGCGGCGGCCGCGTCGGGCAGCCGCCCGGAGATCTCGGCGAGCAGGCTGTAGTACTCGGCCGAGCGGAGCTCGAAGTCCACCCAGGCCGCGACGTCGGACGAGGGGCCCCGCAGCAGGTCCACCGAAGCCTGGGCGAGCAGTCCGGGCAGGCCCGCCTGCTCCTCCTCGTCCACCAGCACCCGGATCCCGGTGACCGCGGCCAGCGCACGAGCCCTCTTCTCCCGGCCCGCCATGAGCATCCGAAAACGCCCGGCGGCGGGCCTGGCGTCGGCCAGCAACGGACCGAGCCGCTCCGACAGTGCGGCGGCCCTGTCGACGGCGCGCCGGGCGTCCGGTCCGGCCTCCACCAGTACGTGCAGGGCCCTGACGAGCGCGGTGGTGCCCGGTTCCGGCCGGTCCACGTCGATGTGGACGGCCACGGTCTCGTGCGCGGCCTCGGACAGCCGGCGGGCGGCGGCGAGCATCTGGTCGACGGTGCGCTGCCCGACACCGGGAATCTGCCGCAACCGGTAGGGGCCCGCTTCGAGCACACTGCCCACCGTGCGCAGTCCGCTCTTCTCGACGCCCCCCAGCCGGAGCCGCCCTTCGGTGACGTCCTGCAGCCGGGCGACGGGGATGGCGTCGAGTTCCCGCCGCACCGCCGCGTCGTGGATCGGCTCCAGTGCCGCCCGTACCGCCTCGACGGCCCTGCCGTGGTCGCCGACCACCGCCTGCGCCGCCTCGTACAGTCGCGCTCCCCTCGCGACCGTGTCCCGTTCACCCCGTCCCACGCTTCCCGCCCCTCCCTCGTCCTCCCCGCATCCTCCCACCGCCCGCACCGGGCCCCGCCGGACGTCCGCGGTGCGCTGCGGACCGCCCCGACCGCACGCGCTCTCGGCCCCGGGTCCGGGTGTGCGTGCCGGGTGTGTAAGTGACGGGAGAGCGGACAAACGCGCGGAATGAGCAACTATCCCGAGAGGACCGCCCCGAGCGACAGCAGGTCCCCGTCCACGGTCTCGTGGCGCGACCCGTCCCAGGGTGGGGTTCCGGGTGCGGGCCCGTCCCCGATGCGGCCCCGGCGGGACGGCGACGGCAGCCTCGCTCACGTGGTGGAAACCCTGCTGGACAAGGGCCTCGTGCTCAACGCCGACATCATGGTCTCGGTGGCCGGGGTGGAACTGCTGGGCATCCGTCTGCGCGCGGCGCTGGCCTCTTTCGAGACGGCTGCCCGCTACGGGCTGGAGTTCCCGTCCGGCACGGACACGGAGACCGCCGCGTGGCGCCGTACACGCGAGGAGAAGGAGACCTGCCCGGCCTGCGGCAAGCGCGCCCCGGTCGAGCAACTGCTGGACGAGTGGTGCCCCTGGTGCGGGTGGCGCAGCGCACAGGCCCAGGTGCGGAGCCGCTCCGGGCACACACTCCCGGCGGCGGTGTCCGAGCGCCGGGAGGAGTCCACCGCCACCGACGACGACGAGGGCGAGGGCGAGGGCGAGGCGGAACGGCGTGACGGCTGACCTGACACCGATGCGCCCCACCCGGGACCCTCGGGTCACCCTGGACGACCTGCTGGAAGTCCTGTTGAACAAGGGCGCGGTCCTGCACCTCGACCTGATCGTCGCCGTGGCCGACATCCCGCTGATCGGCGTCTCCGTCCGGGCGGCCGTCGCCGGAATGGAGACGATGCTGGAGTACGGGATGATGCGCCACTGGGACGAGGACACCCGCGCCTGGGCCGAGCGGTCCGTCGCCCGCCGTGCCCTCGACCTGGGGGAGGACGAGAACATCGTCTGCCGGATGAGCGGCGGCCACCTCCTGACGGAGGGCCTCTACCACGGATGGCGGCCCGGCACCGTCTACCTCACCGACCGGCGCCTCGTCGTCCTGCGGGACGAACCGCGGGAGATCCTGTGGGAGACCGGACTCGACGCCGTCACCGCCGTGCGTCTCGAACCGGAGAGGACGGTCGGGGGCGAGGAACGGCTGCGCCTGGACGTCGCCCTGGCCGACGGCGGTCGGGAACGCCTCTCGGCCCGGGAGCCCGGAGAACTGCACGCCCTCCTCACCGAGGCGTGCGCGGGCCGCCCGGTGGCCGCCCTCCCGTTCACGCCCCCCGTCGAAGAGGATCCGCCCTTCGTCGAGGGGCACCTGTGGTACCACGAACCGCGCCGGGGCGGGCCGTTGTGGCGCGGCGGTCAGGGGCGGCTGACCGCCGACAGGCTGATCTGGAAGTCTCCCGTGGATTCCCGGCCGGCGCTCGCGCTGTCCACGGCGGACATCACCGCGGTGCGACGGGTGCCCGCGTACAGCCCTGCCGGGGAGGGCGGCGTCCTCGCGCTGCACACCGCCACGGGCGACGAGGTGAGGCTGGCCGCGGACGATCCGGCGGCCTGGGCGGAACGGCTGCGCGCGACGGGGCCCGTGGCGGCGACCGGATGAGCGGGCGAGCACGACAGCAGGAGGAGGGAGAACCGACATGCCGTTGACCGTCGACGAGAAGAGCCTCAAACACGGGGTGCTGTCCTTGGTGGTCACCTTGGTGGAGGTCATCCAGGAGGCGCTGGACCGCCAGGCGTTGCGCCGCATGAACGGCCACGACCTGACTCCGCAGGAGGCCGAACGCCTGGCGAACGCCCTGCTGGAACTGGACGAGGCGCTGGAGCAGATCAAGGAGGACCACGGCATCGTCTCCTCGGTCGCCGACCTGCACAGGGGGCTGGACGAGGTGGTCGACGACGTCGTGGACAAGCTGATCAACCCGCAGCGCTGGGCGGAGGAGGCAGACGGATGACCGAGCGCACGGCGCTGTACGTGTACGCGCTGCTCCGGGACCGGCGGGACTGCCAGGACACAGCCGACGGCGTCACCGGGATCGACGGCCACCCGCTGCGGCTGGTGCGCGTTCCCGGCACCTCCGTCGCGGCACTGGTGCACGACGCTCCGCCGGCTCCTCTCCAGGGCAGCGACGAACAGGTGCGCCGCTGGGTGGAGGAACAGAGCCGAGCGGTGCACACCGTGTGGGAACGCACCGGCAGCGTCCTGCCGATGACCTTCAACGTCCTGGTCGCCGAGGAGCCGCCGGTCGAGGGGCGGCCCGCGGCCGGGCGGAGCGCCGAACGGCGCCTGACCGAGTGGATCACCGAGCAGGCGGCGGACATCGCGGGCCGGTTGGAGGAACTGGCCGGCCGGTGCGAACTGCGGGTCGACATCACCGTGGACCGCACGGCCGTCACCACGGACGAAGCGGGAGAGGACGCGCCCGAGGGCCGGCCGGACGGTCTGTCGCCCGGCATGCGCAGGCTGATGGCCAAGCAGCGGGAGCACCGGGCCCGCAACGCGGCCGGACGGCTCGCCGACACCCTGCACGCCGAGACCAGGCACCGTCTGCTGTCCGTCGCCGAGGACTACCGCGACCGCGGCCCCACCCACCGTGCCGCGGACGAGACGGACGTCCTGTGCGCCGCCCTGCTCGTCGGACAGGAGGACATCGACACCGTCGGCACCGTGCTGGCCGAACTGCGGGCCCGTCGGCCCGCCGTCCGCATCCGCTTCCTGGGCCCCTGGCCCCCGTACTCCTTCATCGACGCCCGGCACCGCGCACAGGCGGCGGAAACGGCCCCTTGAGCGTCCGTGAACGAACTGATCACCGCCAGCACTCGGCGTCCTACGTTCCCGCCCGCCAGGCACCGACATGGCGATGCTGCGCCCACTCACACGTCGAAGCGGAACGCCTGAGGGCCGATCCTGACCTGCGACGGAGCCTCATTCGAGCCTCTGACCAGGTATTTCATCGTTTGGTTGCGTTGGCCTCCGACGGGTTTCTACGAGTGCCCTGCGGACTGTCTGCGGACCGGCGGGCCGCTCTTCCTCGGCAGCGACGCCGACGCGCTCATCTCCATCGCCGACAACAACCGGCGCGTGTGGGCCCGCCACGGTCCGGCCCTCGAGGACAGCCGGGACATCCACATCCCCTCCGTCGCCGTCAGCCAGGCATGTCCGAACCCCCCGACCTCTTCCCTGTCAGAAACAAAGGACCAGAGGCCGATGACGCCGACCCCGATCGCCCGGGCCGACAGAGCGACACCCGCCCCGGTCACCACCGGCGGAAGGACGAACCACCACCACAGAGCGCCGCCACAACGCTGCGGACGGAGCAGGTGGGCAAGGCCGACAAGCACCCCCAGGATCGCCAGGTAGCCCAGGTAGACGCAGAGGACGGCGATCATCTGAGGGTCGTACCACGGTTCGCTCTGCGTCACCTGCCGCACGCCGTCCCGGGCGACGGCCACCACCTCGCCGCGTCAGACGGTTCCGGCGTCCCCGGAACTCCCGAACTCGCCGGTCGGCCCGGGGGCGGCGCGTCCTCCGGCAGGCCGGCGAGCCGCCGCTGTTCGACAGCGAGATCAGCGGCGGCTCGGACTACGGCTGCTTCCTTCTCTCGGCGGCCGAGGACCTTGTCTGGTTCGACACGACCAATCCCACGGTGCCGTCAGCCACGCCCTCGTAGCCGGTCCGCTGCGGGCCCCGGACGGAAGCAGGCATCGCCCGCCCGTGCCACCGCGGTGCTCCGCGCGTCCAGCGCGCGGCGTCGGCCCCCCGTGGCCTCAGGTACCGGCGCCGCGTTCGTCAGCAGCATCGTCCGCCCTCGCGGGGGTCACGGCCCCTGCGGTCGAGGCGGTCACGTTCGAACTCCTGGCGGCTGAGCACCGGTCGGCCCGATGCCCGAGCATGCTCCACGTAACGGCCGTACGCGTGCTCGCCGTTGAGCTCCCCCACGTACCAGCGGACCCATGCCGCACCGCGGCGCGCGCGTTCGAGGACGCCGCCCCGCACCATGATGTGCGGGGCGCCACCGGGCGCCGTCACCGGGTGCCCGCCGACACCACGTCGGCGGCCTCGGGCTCTCGTCGTGACGGAATCCGGGACTCGACGTACTCGGACTCCGCGAGCGGCAGCGAGCCACCGTTGCGTATCGCCTTGACCGCGGTCCGGGCGCAGGCGAACACCACGACGATGGTCAACACCGCGAACACCACCGACAGGGTGCCGGTGACCGTCGAGTTGGTGACGACGGTCGCCATGTCGTCCAGGGACTTGGCGGGGGCCAGGACGGTGCCCTGGTCGAGCGCGTCCTGGTACTTGGCGCGCTGCGCGAAGAAGCCGATCGCCGGATTGTCGGAGAACACCTTCTGCCACGAGGCGGTCATGGTGATCGCGAGCGCCCAGGCCAGCGGAACCCCGGTCACCCAGGCCCACTTGAGACGGCCCGACTTGATCAGAAGGGTGGTGGAGATGGCCAGGGCGATGGAGGCGAGCAACTGGTTGGCCGTGCCGAAGAGCGGGAAGAGCTGGTTGATGCCGCCGAGCGGATCGGTGACGCCGACCCAGAGGAAGTAGCCCCAGGCGAGGACGACCACGGCCGACGTGATCCAGACGCCGGGCCGCCAGTCCTTGTCCCTGAACCGCGGTGCGACGTTGCCGAGCGTGTCCTGGAGCATGAAGCGGCCCACGCGCGTACCGGCGTCCACGGCGGTGAGGATGAACAACGCCTCGAACATGATGGCGAAGTGGTACCAGAAGGACATCATGCCGTCGCTGCCGAAGGCGTCCGAGAGGATCACCGCGATGCCGACCGCGAGCGTCGGCGCGCCGCCGGTACGGGCGACGAGCGACTCCTCACCGACCGAGTCCGCCATCTGCCGCAAGGTCTCGGGGGTGATGTGGAAACCGAAGCCGGCGACCGCGTCGGACGCGGACTGCAGGCTGTCACCGAGGACTCCTGCCGGGGCGTTCATCGCGTAGTACAGGCCTGGGTCGAGGATGCACGCGGCCACCAAGGCCATGATCGCGACGAAAGACTCCATCAGCATCGAGCCGTAGCCGATGAGGGGGACGTGCGACTCCTTCTCGATCATCTTCGGGGTGGTGCCCGAGGAGATCAGCGCGTGGAAGCCGGAGAGGGCGCCACACGCGATGGTGATGAAGGCGAAGGGGAAGAGCCCGCCGGCGAACACCGGCCCGTTGCCCTCGCGGGCGAAGCTGGAGATCGGGTCGACCGTGAGATCCGGCATCGCGAACAGGACACCGACCGCGAGCAGCACGATCACCCCGACCTTCATGAAGGTGGAGAGGTAATCGCGCGGTGCGAGCAGCAGCCACACGGGCAGGACTGAGGCCACGAAGCCGTAGACCACCAGGCAGAACGCCAGCGTCGTGGGCGACAGGACGAAGGCGTCGGCGAACGAGGAATCGGAGACCCAGTTGCCACCGAGGATGGCCGCGATCAGCAGGACGAAGCCGATCAGGCTTACCTCGGTGACCCTGCCCGGCCGCAGATAGCGCAAGTAGCAACCCATGAACAGGGCGATCGGAATGGTCATCGCGATCGAGAAGGTGCCCCACGCGGACTCGGCGAGGGCATTGACCACGATCATCGCGAGTACGGCCAGAATGATGATCATGATGGCGAAGACCGAGATCAGCGCCGCGATGCCACCGACCCGGCCGATCTCCTCGCGGGCCATCTGCCCGAGCGACTTGCCGTTGCGGCGCATCGAGAAGAACAGGACCACCATGTCCTGGACCGCGCCCGCGAAGATCACACCGACGATGATCCAGACAGTGCCCGGCAGATAACCCATCTGCGCGGCGAGCACGGGACCGACCAGGGGACCCGCGCCCGCGATGGCCGCGAAGTGGTGGCCGAAGAGGACACGTTTGTCGGTCGGGTGATAGTCGACGCCGTCGTTGAACCGCTCGGCCGGGGTGGCGCGCCGGTCATCGACCTTGAGCACCTTGCGCGCGATGAACCGGGCGTAGAAGCGCTGGGCGATCAGGTACGAGCCGATCGCGGCAGCCACGATCCAGATCGCGGAAACCTTCTCACCCCGGGAGAGCGCGAGCACGGACCAGCCCGTTGCGCCGAGCGCGGCGACGGCCGTCCAGATCGCCACTTGGACGGGATTGAATCTGCGCACTGTTATGTTTCCTGCTTCTCTCGTAGCAAGCCGGCGGGCAGGTGCCGCGGCTCCTCAGGGAGTCGTCTCCCACCTGTGCGCCGACATCAGGCAGCCGTCCGGCCACGGACGGAGCCCGGCGGCGGTCGGACGGCACGTGGCCCGCCGGACGGCGCGCCTGGCGACATCGGACACGACACCCAGCTGTGTCATGTCCGCCATCACGGAAGATATGTTCCGCGCTGAAGAATTTAAACATCAGTAGTTTCGACATCAACAATGTGCCCGCATCTCACACTTTTCCCCGTATGCAGCGGACGGTCCGCGGTCCGCGCTTCCGATCAGCTCCGGGAAAGCCCGCCTCGCAAAAGCCTGATCTTGAGCCTGGTAGGGTCTCGCGGGTCAATTGCTCCACATATCAAGCCGGTTGGTGAAACGAACCCGTGAGCTGCTGGGCGCCCGGGCCTCTCCGGCACCCGGACCCCGGCCGGACGCCAACAACCCTCTACGTGACAGGGGAACCGGACATGTGGGGTCCGGAGACGGTACTGAGTGGCCGATACGCGTTGGCCGAGCGGGTCGGCAGCGGCGCCATGGGCGAGGTCTGGCGCGCCGAGGACCGAGTCCTCGAGCGGCAGGTCGCCGTCAAGATCCTGCTTCCCTCACGGCTCGGCGACGACGCTTTCGTCACACGCTTCCGGAGAGAAGCCAGGGTCCTCGCCTTGATCGCCCACCCTGGTGTCGTCGGCGTTCATGACTACGGCGAGCACGAATTCCGCCGGAACGAAGGCGACGATGGCACCGGGACGCGTGTCGCGTTCATCTGATTCCTTTCGTGGATACCCCCGGCTGAAGCCGGGGGTATCCACGAAAGGAATCAGATGAAAATCATCTCCCTCGGCGTTCTCGGCGATCTGCCTGTGATGCTGCCCGACCTTGCAACCCAGCAAGCGATCGCCGGCACGATGGCCCAGTTGGACGAACACGAGCGCTTGTTGCGCGATCAGCTCGAGCTCACTCGGCGCATCCGCCACGGGGCGCTGGACGGAGGCATCATCCCCACGCCGTAGCCACTTCCTGCGACCGAGGCCGCCGCGAGCAACCTCCCAGCCCACGACGGCCTCCCGTCGGATCGACACCCCGTGTGCCCCTCTCGGGCTCACACTCCCGAGCCTCAGGAGGCCGCGAACCTGAGGCACGGCGACGAACAGCCGACTGCTTGCGAGTTGCCTGCGTTCGATCTCCGTCCACTGAACCGGGGGTGTCGTGGTGCGGGGACAGGCTTGCTTGAACTCCAGCCCTTGGCCCGGCAGGCGGTACGTGCCAGTTTCACCACCTGTACGGGATGGCCGGCGGAGCACCCCAAGAGGCAGACCGGGATACCCGTCCGGGCAAACAGAGCCTTGGCCGAGGCCCGGTCGTGCTCTCCGAGGGGTGCACCGACCAGGGACAGCGGCAGGGGCCACCCGGCCCTTGACGCGTGCCGGTGCCGACCAGCCGCGCCCGCACCGACGTCACCTGTTCCGTCCCGACTGGGGGGGACCGGCTCTGTGAAGACAACCGAGAATTCAGTAGTGATAGCGGGCCGCGAGGATCACGATCTCCTTGTCCGTGACCAGATAGACCAGGCGATGCTCGTCGTCGATCCGCCGCGACCAAGCACCTGGCAAGTGGTACTTGAGCGGCTCGGGCTTACCGATTCCAGTGAAGGGGTCACGTTTGACGTCCTCGATGAGCTTGTTGATCCGAACGAGCATCTTGCGGTCGTTCTTGAGCCAGGACGTGTAGTCCTCCCAGCCCTGGTCTTCGAAGACGAGCCTCACTCAGCACCCTCACTGGCCGCATCCGGCGAGTCGGGGTCGATCAGCTCTCGCTCTGACACGTTGATGTTGGCCAGGGCGTTCTCGTACGCCTTGAGCAACCGGCGAGCGTTCGCCGGCGAGCGCAGCAGGTACGAGCCCTCGCGCAGTGCCGCATAGTCCTCGGCCGAGACGAGCACGGCGTTGCCGTGCTTGGAAACGATCTCGATGGCCTCGTGGTTGTCGTTGACCTTCTTGATCAGCGGAAAGAGAGCCTTGCGGGCTTCGCTCGCAGTTATGGACATGACCTCACCCTTTCCGACAGTGGTACCGAATAACGTACCACTCTCACTGCTCATGGCCAGAGCAGACACCCGACGAAGGAGCAGACACCCCAGCGACACCCCGGCGCGGGCAACGACAAGGGGTCGACCCCCGGAAAGGCCAACCCCTTGCCGCCTACGGACTTGACGAAGCCCTTGACTTACAGTGACGAACTGCTCACACGTTGAAGCGGAACTCCACCACGTCGCCGTCGCGCATGACGTAGTCCTTGCCCTCCATGCGGGCCTTGCCCTTGGCGCGGGCCTCGGTGACCGAGCCGGTTTCGACGAGGTCGGCGAAGGAGATGACCTCCGCCTTGATGAAGCCCTTCTGGAAGTCGGTGTGGATGACTCCGGCGGCCTCGGGGGCGGTGGCGCCGCGCTTGATGGTCCAGGCGCGGGACTCCTTCGGGCCGGCCGTGAGGTACGTCTGCAGGCCGAGGGTGTTGAAGCCGACGCGGGCGAGGGTGGCGAGGCCGGGTTCCTCGGCGCCGACCGACTCCAGCAGCTCCATCGCGTCCGCCTCGTCCAGCTCGGCGAGGTCCGCCTCCAGCTTGGCGTTGAGGAAGATCGCCTCGGCGGGTGCGACCAGGGCGCGCTGCTCGTTCTTGAAGTCCTCGTCGACCAGCTCGTCCTCGTCGACGTTGAAGACGTAGAGGAAGGGCTTGGTGGTGAGCAGGTGCAGGTCGTGCAGGAGCTCGGCGCGCTCACTGCCCTGGAGGATGCCGTGCGCGAAGAGCGTGTCGCCCTTCTCCAGGATCTCCTTGGCCTCCTCGACCGCCTTGACCTTGGGCCCGACGTCCTTCTTGACCCGCGACTCCTTCTGCAGGCGCGGCAGGACCTTCTCGATGGTCTGCAGGTCGGCGAGGATCAGCTCGGTGTTGATCGTCTCGATGTCGTCCTTCGGCGAGACCTTGCCGTCGACGTGAACGACGTTCTCGTCCTTGAAGGCGCGGATGACCTGGCAGATCGCGTCGGACTCGCGGATGTTCGCCAGGAACTTGTTGCCGAGCCCCTCGCCCTCGCTGGCGCCGCGCACGATGCCCGCGATGTCGACGAAGTCGACCGTCGCCGGGAGGATCCGCTGGGAGCCGAAGATCTCCGCGAGCTTCGTCAGGCGGGCGTCGGGGACGCCGACCACGCCGACGTTCGGCTCGATGGTGGCGAACGGGTAGTTGGCCGCCAGCACGTCGTTCTTGGTCAGGGCGTTGAACAGGGTCGACTTGCCGACATTCGGCAGGCCGACGATTCCGATCGTGAGCGACACGTTGCGACTTCCCGTACGTGAGGTTGGGGGACTGGGGCCCCGCCGACTGGGCTGCGTGGGCCGATCCACCAGTCTACGGCGTGCCCGCCCCGCTCCGGCGATCCGTCGAACGTCTGGACGGTCTCCGCTTCCCGGCGTGTCTGACGGGCTATTCAGCACATAAACAGACCTAAGTTGGTCCAGTGGAGCAACACAGGACGCGACCCGCCCGGTACGGACCGCGACGCGACAGGCCGCCCCGGCCGCCGCTGCCCCCGCAGGCGGGGCGGGCACCCGGGGGCGGGGTCGCGCGGTCCGCCCGTCCCGCCGCCCGCCCGGCACCGGACCGGCAGGTGCCGGACCGGCAGGTGCCGGACCGGCCGGCCCGGGCGCGGCGGCCCGCTCCCCCTGCCGCCCGGCATCTGCCGAACCCCCGGCTCACCGGGCTGGGCGGAGGCCTGTTCTGCGGGTTCGTGATGCTGACGCTCGGATTCCTCGTCGCGCTGCTGTTCGGGTCGGTCCAGACCGTGTACGGCGCCCTGTTCCTGCCGGTGTGTGTGCTGACGGCGCTGTGGGTGCGCGAAGGGGACCTGCTCACCGCGCCCGTGATCGTCCCGATCGCCTTCGCTCTGGGGCTGCTCCCCCTGGTCGACGACGGCGGGAGCGGCGGCTGGCTGATGGGCATGGTGACCGGCCTCGCCACCCAGGCCGGGTGGCTGTACGGGGGCACCCTCGTCGCCGGTGCGATCGTGCTCGGCCGGAGGATGCGCACGATCCGCGTGCTCAACCGCCGGGCTGCCGCCGCCCGGAGCCGTCTCCGGGCCTGAGCGGCTCCCGGGCCCGGAGCCGACCCCGGGCCCGATCCGTCGGGCGTCGCGTCACATGCCCGTGGCCGCCCGCATCGCCGCCCCGACGATGCCCGCGTTGTTCTGCAGCTGCGCCGGGACGATCTCGGCCTTGATGCCGTGGATGTGGTGCAGGAACTTGTCGGACTTGCGGCTGACGCCGCCGCCGATGACGAAGAGCTCCGGCGAGAACAGCATCTCCACGTGGGCCAGGTACTTCTGCACCCGGCGCGCCCAGTGCTCCCACGTCAGGTTGTGGTCCTCCTTGGCCTTGCTGGAGGCACGCTTCTCCGCCTCGTGGCCGTTCAGCTCCAGATGGCCGAGCTCCGTGTTGGGGACGAGGAGGCCGTCCACGAACACGGCGCTGCCGATCCCCGTGCCGAAGGTCAGCAGGACGACCGTGCCCCGACGGCCCCGGCCGGCGCCGAAGTGCACCTCGGCGATGCCCGCCGCGTCCGCGTCGTTGACCACCGTCACGGGCATGCCGCCGAGACGGTCGCCGAGCAGCATGCGCGCGTCGGTGTCGATCCAGCCCTTGTCGACGTTGGCCGCCGAACGGACCGTGCTGCCGTCGGTGACCACACCGGGGAAGGTGACCCCGACCGGCCCGGACCAGCCGAAGTGGTCGACGACCTCCTTGACACCGTCGGCCACCGCGTCCGGCGTCGACGGCTGCGGGGTGAGGACCTTGTGGCGCTCCTGCGCGAGGTCCCCCTTGTCCAGGTCGACCGGCGCACCCTTGATGCCGGAACCACCGATGTCCACACCGAAGATCTGCATGAACCTACGGTATGCCGGACGGCGGACGGTCACCGAACCGGATACCGCCGCCCTCCGGAACCCTCCGAAACCTTCACGGGGTCACCCCGCGGAGGTCGCCCCCGGCTCGTCCGACCCGGTGCCGCCGCGCTCCGCCACCAGCGCCGCCGCCTCCTCGCGCAGGTCGCGGCGCAGTTCCTTCGGCAGCGAGAAGATGATGGACTCCTCGGCGGCCTTGACGATCTCGACGTCCTCGAAGCCGCGCTGCGCGAGCCATTCCAGGACCTGCTCGACCAGCACCTCCGGCACCGAGGCGCCCGAGGTCAGGCCGACCGTGGAGACGCCCTCCAGCCAGGCCTCGTCGATCTCGTCGGCGAAGTCCACCAGGTACGCCGCGCGGGCGCCCGCGAGCTTGGCGACCTCGACCAGCCGTTTGGAGTTGGAGGAGTTGCGCGAGCCGACCACGATCACCAGGTCCGCCTCGGCGCCCATCTGCTTCACCGCGAGCTGACGGTTCTGCGTGGCGTAGCAGATGTCGTCGCTGGGCGGGGAGATCAGCTGGGGGAACTTGTCCTTGAGCGCGTCGACGGTCTCCATGGTCTCGTCGACGGAGAGCGTGGTCTGGGAGAGCCAGACGACCTTCGACGGGTCGCGGACCTCGACCTTGGCGACGTCCTCGGGGCCGTCGACGAGCTGGATGTGGTCGGGCGCCTCGCCGGAGGTGCCGATGACCTCCTCGTGGCCCTCGTGCCCGATCAGGAGGATGTCGTAGTCCTCCTTGGCGAACCGGACCGCTTCCTTGTGCACCTTGGTGACCAGCGGGCAGGTCGCGTCGATGGTGGCGAGTCGGCCGCGCTCGGCCTCCTCGTGGACGACGGGGGCCACGCCGTGCGCGGAGAACATGACGATGTTCCCCGGGGGAACCTCCTCCGTCTGCTCGACGAAGACGGCACCCTTCTTCTCCAGGGTCTGCACGACGTACTTGTTGTGCACGATCTCGTGCCGGACGTAGACGGGGGCCCCGTACTGCTCGAGGGCCTTCTCGACGGCGATCACGGCGCGGTCCACGCCCGCGCAGTAGCCCCGGGGGGCGGCGAGCAGGACACGGCGGCCAGGCGAAGCGGTCATGCGTCCCATCGTAAGGGCCACGCCCGGCGGGCCGGTGATCGCGTCCGGGAAGCGGTGCGGGCCGGTGGACGCCGGCGGAGGGGAGGGCCTGCGTCGCCGGCGGGTGAGGGGAGCTGCGTTGTCGGTGGCGCACACTACTCTCGCGGCATGGCTCTCAACACGTCTGCGGAAGCGCCCATCCCGGTCGGTGAGGTCTCGCGGCTCATCGGGGGGTGGATCGACCGGCTCGGCGCGGTGTGGGTCGAGGGGCAGATCACCCAGCTGTCGCGGCGTCCGGGCGCCGGAATGGTGTTCCTGACGCTGCGGGACGCCTCGTACGACGTCTCCGTCGGCGTCACCTGCTACCGACAGGTGTTCGACGCCGTCGCCGACGTCGTGAGCGAGGGCGCGCGCGTCGTGGTGCACTGCAAGCCCGAGTGGTACGCCCCGCGCGGGCAGTTGTCGCTGCGGGCCGCCGAGATCAGGCCGATCGGGGTCGGGGAACTGCTCGCCCGGCTGGAGCAGTTGAAGAAGTCCCTCGCCCGGGAGGGCCTTTTCGCGCCGGAGCTGAAGAAACCGCTGCCGTTCCTGCCGCGGTTGATCGGGCTGGTCTGCGGACGCGCCTCGGCCGCCGAGCGGGACGTGCTGGAGAACGCCCGACGCCGCTGGCCCGCCGTCCGCTTCGAGGTGCGCAACGTCGCCGTGCAGGGGGTGCACGCGGTGCCGCAGGTCGTCCAGGCCGTGAAGGAGCTGGACGCGGTCGACGAGGTGGACGTGATCGTCGTCGCGCGGGGCGGGGGCAGCGTGGAGGACCTGCTGCCGTTCTCCGACGAGCAGCTGGTACGGGCGGTGGCGGCCTGTCGTACGCCGGTCGTCTCCGCGATCGGGCACGAGCCGGACAGCCCGCTCCTGGACCACGTCGCCGACGTGCGGGCCTCCACCCCGACGGACGCCGCCAAGAGGGTCGTCCCGGACGTGGGCGAGGAGTACGAGCGGGTGCGGCTGCTGCGCGACCGTGCGCGGCGCTGCGTTCAGGCGTTCGTCGACCGGGAGGAGCGGGGGCTGGCCCACGCCCTGGCCCGGCCGTCGATCGAGGATCCGTACCGGATGGTCGACGCGCGGGCCGAGGAGGTCACGGCGCTGCTCGACCGGGCCCGGCGCTGTCTGCGTCACCAGCTGGACCGGATCGACTCCGAGTTGACGCACACGCACGCGCGCGTGGTGGCCCTGTCCCCCGCCGCGACGCTCGAGCGCGGGTACGCCGTGCTGCAGCGGGCCGACGGGCGCGCGGTGCGCGATCCGGGCGAGGTGGAGCCCGGTGAGGCGTTGCGGGCACGGGTGTCCGAGGGTGAGTTCACTGTCCGAGTCGATGCGTAGGGTGGGCGGATGACCAGCAAGAAGGACCAGTCGACGGCGGCCTCGGCCGAGGCCGAGGCGCTCGGTTACGAGCAGGCGCGGGACGAGTTGATCGAGGTCGTGCGCCGCCTGGAGACGGGCGGTACGACGCTGGAGGAGTCGCTCGCGCTCTGGGAGCGGGGCGAGGAGCTGGCCAAGGTGTGCCGGCGCCGGCTGGACGGGGCGCGGGCCCGGCTGGACGCGGCGCTCGCAGAGGAGACGGAGGAGACCGGGGGGTGAGGGCTCCGGGGGCTCCGGGCGGGGAAGCGCCGGCTGACCCCGGCTATGAAGTGGGTCACCGGGTTCCACGTTTAATTGAAAGTTGAACTTCATTGGCGTAACGTTGTTCCCGTCAGCCGATACGTGGCACCACCACGGACTTGGCTCAAGGATCCGACGTATATCCCGAGAAGGTTCCCCATGTCTCTCGTTCTTGACCCCGCCGCCCAGGACCTGCTGTTCCGCGAGGCGCGCACCGCCAACACGTTCACCGACGAGCCGGTGACCGACGAGCAGATTCAGGCGATCTACGACCTGGTCAAGTACGGCCCGACCTCCATGAACCAGTCGCCGCTGCGCGTCACCCTGGTCCGCTCCCCCGAGGCCCGCGAGCGCCTCGTCCAGCACATGGCCGAGGGCAACGCGACCAAGACGGCCGCCGCCCCGCTGGTCGCCATCCTTTCCGCGGACAACGAGTTCCACGAGGAACTGCCGCAGCTCTTCCCGCACTTCCCCGGGGCCAAGGACATGTTCGCCGGCGACCGCTCGATGCGGGAGGGCCAGGCCTCCCTGAACGCCGCCCTGCAGGCCGCGTACTTCATCGTCGGCGTCCGCGCCGCGGGTCTGGCCGCCGGACCGATGACCGGCTGCGACTTCGAGGGCATCCGCAAGGAGTTCCTCGACGACGACCACACCCCGCTGATGGTCGTCAACATCGGCCGCCCCGGCGAGAACGCCTGGTTCCCGCGCGGCCCGCGCCTGGCGTACGACGAGGTCGTCACCACCGTCTGATCGTCGCCTCGCGGCATACGGAAGGACCCCCCGACACGTCGTGTCGGGGGGTCCTTCCGTATGCCTGCCGTATGTCTGCCGTCGCGAACCGGTCAGTCGGCGGATTCGGTGCGCAGGGCCTCGGCCATCCGCGTCAGCTGGTCGAAGGAGGCCGTTCCCGTCACCACCGTGGTCGAGCCCTCGGGGTCCTCGTGCACCAGCGCGTCGTAGTGATCGCCCTCGTACCGGGTCCAGGTCCTGCCGTCGATCTGCTGGGTGGTCCCGGTCTTCTCCGCGCCCTGGGTCGCGTCCTCGATGAAGGCCACCGGCTTCTCGGTGGACTGCTCGACCGCCACGTACTCCCCGTCCGGAGCCCGGTAGCCGAGGTGCCAGGACTCGAAGTCCTCGCCCCGGTAGCGGACGGAGGTGGGCTTCCACGCCTCGGGCAGCCCCTCGGGCGCGGCCACCGCGTAGGAGGCGGCGCGGCGCGCGGTCAGCAGGTCGACCCGGTAGTCGACCCGCCTGAGATCGGGCTCCGAGTCGTCGTGCGGGATGAACAGCCAGATCACTCCCGCGACGAGCAAGATGAGACCCAGGGAGAGAACCATGTCCCGGGCCGATTTCTGCGTGCTGTTCGTTCCTGCCACGCCCCTATCGTCGCAGGTGCCCGTCGCGCTCATCCGTGGGGTCCCCTGCTCATTTTGTCATCCCGGCGCTAGAGTCAACCCATACCCTCATCCGGCCGTCGTCGTACAGAAAGGTGCGCTCCGATGACCGAACACCATCAATTGCCGTCCGAGCTCGATGTGCCCTCCGAAGCTCCCGACCGCAACCTCGCCCTGGAACTCGTCCGGGTCACCGAGGCGGCGGCGATGGCCGCGGGGCGCTGGGTCGGACGGGGCGACAAGAACGGCGCCGACGGCGCCGCGGTACGCGCCATGCGCACGCTCGTCTCCACCGTCTCGATGAACGGTGTCGTCGTCATCGGCGAGGGCGAGAAGGACGAGGCCCCGATGCTCTTCAACGGGGAGCGCGTGGGCGACGGGACGGGGCCCGAGTGCGACATCGCCGTCGACCCGATCGACGGCACCACGCTGACCGCGAAGGGCATGACCAACGCGATCGCCGTGCTCGCCGCCGCCGAACGCGGCTCGATGTTCGACCCGTCCGCGGTGTTCTACATGGACAAGCTGGTCACCGGGCCCGAGGCGGCCGACTTCGTCGACATCGACGCGCCGGTCTCCGTGAACATCCGCCGGGTCGCCAAGGCCAAGCGGGTCACACCCGAGGACGTCACCGTGGTGATCCTCGACCGGCCGCGGCACGACGGCATCATCAAGGAGATCCGGGAGACCGGAGCGCGCATCAAACTGATCTCCGACGGCGACGTGGCCGGCTCGATCCTCGCCCTGCGCGAGGGCACCGGCATCGACCTGCTGCTCGGCGTCGGCGGCACCCCCGAGGGCATCATCTCGGCCTGTGCCGTGAAGTGCCTCGGCGGCACCCTCCAGGGCAAGCTGTGGCCGCAGGACGACACGGAGCGGCAGCGCGCGATCGACGCGGGGCACGACCTCGACCGGGTGCTGACCGACGCCGACCTGGTCACCGGGGAGAACGTCTTCTTCGTGGCCACCGGCATCACCGACGGCGAGCTGTTGCGCGGGGTGCGCTACCGCTCCGAGACCGCCACGACCGACTCCATCGTGATGCGCTCCAAGTCCGGCACGGTCCGCCGGATCGACTCCGAGCACCGGCTGAGCAAGCTGCGCGCCTACAGCGCGGTGGATTTCGACCGGGCGAGGTAACTCCCGCCGGGTCCGCCGAAGGACGTGCGGGTGACCCACGGGTGTGCGGTCCGTGGGTCACCGTGGGTCCGCCTCGTCGAACGGCGCGCCTCAGCCGGCCGCCGCTATGGATCCCGTCGTGCGCGCCGTCTTCTGCAGTTCCAGGTCGCGGCGGCGGCGCCGGGCCAGGACCACCCGGCGCTCGGCGGCGGTCAAGCCGCCCCAGACGCCGTAGGGCTCGGGCTGGAGCAGGGCGTGCTCCCGGCACTCGACCATCACCGGGCAGCGGCCGCAGACCCGCTTGGCGGCCTCCTCGCGGGAGAGCCGGGCGGCCGTGGGTTCCTTCGAGGGGGCGAAGAACAGCCCTGCCTCGTCACGCCGGCACACCGCCTCGGTGTGCCAGGGCGCGTCCTGATCCCTGTCTCGCGTCGGCACCCGCTGGGCCGGAACGGCAGCTACCTGCAGGGACGAATGCGGCGGTTGCGGCACGGGTCTACTCCTGACGACGGCTTCGCGAGCGAGAGACGATGCAGCAAGGCCTACCCGCTGTGCGCACGCCTATGCACTGAGTTCCGAACCGCGGCTTCCGGCACCGGAATTCGGCACGCTCCGCCGCCGCGCCCCGCGGACGCGGCGCCTTTGCCCGCCCCGCCGCCCGAGTGCCGGAGCCTCAGAGCCTCAACGGTCCAGGCCCTTGCGCTTGTCCACCGAGCGCTGCACCCGGTCGAGGATGTCCGCCACCAGCTTGCCCCGCTTGGGCCGCGCCTCGATGTTGCCCAGCACCGACCAGCCGTCCACGTAGACCACCGGGGCCTCGGGGTCCTCCGCGTCCAGCGAGGCGACCTCGAAGTTGCCCAGCACGCCACCGCCCATACCGCGCAGCGACACGTTCTGCGGGACGCGGACCTCGACGTTGCCGAAGACCGAGAAGGCCTTGATCACGACCTGTTGGTGGTCGAAGAGCGCCTCGCTGAGGTCTATCTCGACGTTGCCGAAGACCGCGTACACATGGATGCGGCGACCGGCCCGCCAGCGGCCCTTGCGGGTGGCGGAACTGAAGATCGCCACCACGTTCTCGTCGGGGTCCGTCGGGATGGCGCCGGCGGTGGGGCGGCTCGGGGCCGAGGCATGGACCGCTCGCCCCTGGTGGGCGGCCGGCAGATCCCGGACGAACACCTCGAGCTCCCCGGCCGTCTTGGCGGCCAGCACGCCCTCGACACGTTCCGCGTGCTCGTCGGCGGTCAGCCGGCCCTCCGCCAGGGCCTCGCGCAGGAGGTCGGCGATGCGGTCACGGTCCGCGTCCGAGACGCGCAGGTCGGCGGCCGGCGCGGCACCGCCCCGGGGCTGGGCATGCTTCTGAAGGTCCACGGCAGCAGCGTACCCAAACGCGATAGATCGCGACCAGCCCCTGTCGGGAACTACTCGTGAACGAGTCCGGAACCCGTCGAAAACCTCTCCGCGCCCCCATGAGGACCCGTCACCCACTGAGGACAACCTCACAAGCTCACCCGCAGCGACAGGCCATACGCTGGTGAGCGCCCGCCGACGGAGGCGGGCGGCCGTCTGTCGAGTGAGGAATGGGCGAGATGCCTGAGTTCGAGTACGCCGATCTGCTCCCCATGGGAGAGGACACCACCCCCTACCGGCTGGTGACCTCCGAAGGTGTCTCCACCTTCGAGGCCGACGGACGGACCTTCCTCAAGGTGGAGCCGGATGCGCTGCGCAAGCTCGCCGAAGAGGCCATCCGCGACATCCAGCACTACCTGCGCCCCGCGCACCTCGCCCAGCTGCGCCGCATCATCGACGACCCCGAGGCCTCGTCCAACGACAAGTTCGTCGCCCTGGACCTGCTGAAGAACGCCAACATCGCGGCGGCCGGCGTGCTCCCCATGTGCCAGGACACCGGCACCGCGATCGTCATGGGCAAGCGCGGTCAGAACGTCCTGACCGAGGGCGGCGACGAGGAGGCCCTGTCCCGGGGCATCTACGACGCCTACCAGAAGCTCAACCTGCGCTACTCCCAGATGGCGCCGCTGACCATGTGGGAGGAGAAGAACACCGGCTCCAACCTCCCCGCCCAGATCGAGCTCTACGCCACCGACGGCGACGCCTACAAGTTCCTGTTCATGGCCAAGGGCGGCGGCTCCGCCAACAAGAGCTTCCTCTACCAGGAGACCAAGGCCGTCCTGAACGAGACCTCCATGATGAAGTTCCTGGAGGAGAAGATCCGTTCGCTCGGCACGGCCGCCTGCCCGCCGTACCACCTGGCGATCGTCGTCGGCGGTACGTCCGCCGAGTACGCGCTGAAGACCGCGAAGTACGCCTCCGCGCACTACCTCGACGAGATCCCCACCGAGGGCTCCCCGCTGGGCCACGGCTTCCGGGACAAGGAGCTGGAGCAGAAGGTCTTCGAGCTGACGCAGAGGATCGGCATCGGCGCGCAGTTCGGCGGCAAGTACTTCTGCCACGACGTCCGCGTGGTCCGCCTGCCGCGGCACGGCGCGTCCTGCCCGGTCGCCATCGCCGTCTCCTGCTCCGCCGACCGCCAGGCCGTCGCGAAGATCACCGCCGAGGGCGTCTTCCTGGAGCAGCTGGAGAAGGACCCCGCGCGGTTCCTGCCCGAGACGACGGACGAGCAGCTGGCCGAGTCCGACAGCGGCTCCGCCGCGGGGGAGGGCGACGTCGTCAAGGTCGACCTGAACCAGCCGATGGACGCCATCCTGGCGGAGCTCACCAAGTACCCGGTCAAGACCCGGCTCTCGCTCACCGGCCCGCTGGTGGTGGCCCGCGACATCGCGCACGCCAAGATCAAGGAGCGGCTGGACGCGGGCGAGGGGATGCCGCAGTACCTCAAGGACCACCCGGTGTACTACGCCGGTCCGGCCAAGACGCCCGAGGGTTACGCGTCCGGCTCCTTCGGCCCGACGACGGCCGGCCGCATGGACTCCTACGTCGAGCAGTTCCAGGCGGCCGGCGGCTCCAAGGTGATGCTGGCCAAGGGCAACCGCAGCAAGCAGGTCACCGACGCGTGCGCGGCGCACGGCGGCTTCTACCTCGGCTCGATCGGCGGCCCGGCCGCCCGGCTCGCCCAGGACTGCATCAAGAAGGTCGAGGTCCTGGAGTACGAGGAGCTCGGCATGGAAGCGGTCTGGAAGATCGAGGTCGAGGACTTCCCGGCGTTCGTGGTCGTCGACGACAAGGGCAACGACTTCTTCCAGGACCCGGCGCCGGCCCCGACGTTCACGACGATCCCGGTGCGGGGGCCGGGGCTGGCGTAGCGCCCGGGGGCGGCGGTCGAGGGTTTCAGCTCCCGCCGCCCCTTCCCTCCCCGGCTCCGAGACCGCGCCCCGGGCCCCTTCGGCCCTGAACGGGTCCCGCCCTCGAACGCCGGACGGGCCGGGGCGGCCCACCGCCCGCGGTTCGCCCCCGACCGGCCGGGACAGCTCGACACCGACCGTGCCCTCACGGCGGATTCCGGCCCCGGAAATGCCCGTGGGGGCCGCTGCGGGGATCCGCGCGCCCGGATAACGGACGCCGTGTTCCTTTTTTGGACAACCTGCCCGCAGGGGCCCCATTTCCGTTGACTCCCTCAACTTCCACTGTGAGTCTTCTCGCCACTCTGACATGCACACGCTATGTCGGACTCCCTGTGGCCCACCCCACGGCCACTTCCCGAAGGAGACAGTGTGAGACGACGATTCGCCGTGGCGAGCTTCTCCCTCGCCGTCGTGCTCGGCTGCGGAACACTCCCCGCCGCGGCCGCCGCTCCTGCGGACACGAGCCGGTCCGCCCTCGCCGCACCCGACGTCGACGTGACGAAGGTGCAGGCGCACCTGAGCGAGCTCAGCGCCATCGCCGGCCGCAACGGCGGCAACCGCCGCTCCACCACCCAGGGCTACCGCGACTCCGTCGCCTACGTGAAGGGCAAGCTGCAGGCGGCCGGTTACACCGTCACCGAGCAGCCCTGCACCTCCGGCTGCACCAGCGGAGCGGGCCCCAACCTGATCGCCGAGTGGCCGCGGGGCGACGCGAACAACGTCTACATGTTCGGCGCCCACCTCGACGGCGTCTCGGCGGGCCCCGGCATGAACGACAACGGTTCCGGCTCGGCCGCACTCCTGGAGAACGCCCTGACCCTGGCCCAGCAGAACCCGGCCATGCGCAACCGGGTCCGCTTCGCCTGGTGGACCGACGAGGAACAGGGCCTCAACGGCTCGAAGTTCTACGTCCGTTCGCTGTCCTCCACCCAGCGCTCCCAGATCCGGGCGTACTACAACTTCGACATGGTCGCCTCGACCAACGGCGGCTACTTCATCAACCACATCACCTCGTCGGCCGCCGCGCCGATGAAGGCGTACTGGGACTCGCTGGGCCTGCGGCCCGAGGAGAACACCGAGGGCGCGGGGCGCAGCGACGACTACCCCTTCGAGCAGGCCGGCATCCCCACCTCCGGCTACGCGATGGGCGCCAGTGCCCGCAAGACGTCCGCGCAGGCCGCCAAATGGGGCGGCACGGCCGGTTCCGCCTACGACCCCTGCTACCACCGGTCCTGCGACACCCTCACCAACATCAACGCCACCGGCCTGAACCGCGCGGCCGACGGCATCGCCCACACCCTCTGGCAGCAGGCCGTCTCCTGAAGCCGGAACACCGCCGGGTGGCCGTCTCCCCGCGGCCGGTGAGAGCGCGTCCCGGCGGACGGGACCGCTGACCGACGACGCGTGCCTCCGGGCGCCCGGGCGGCGCCGGCCTCCACGCGGTACTCCGCCCCGCCGCCCCCTCGCGGCGGGGCGGAGTCCGTTCCGGGTACCCGCGCGCGATGCTGGCAAGGGGCCGGCAGGAATACACCCGGCCCGCACCGCTGCTGTGGACTTTCGGAGGTACGACGATGACGACCACGGACGACAACCGGCGCTACCGCATCGAGCACGACTCCATGGGGGAGGTGAAGGTACCGGCCGACGCCAAGTGGCGGGCGCAGACACAGCGGGCCGTGGAGAACTTCCCCGTCTCCGGGCAGCGCATCGAACGCGCCCACATCGAGGCCCTCGCCCGGATCAAGGGCGCCGCCGCGAAGGTGAACGCGGACCTCGGGGTGCTGGACGAGGATATCGCCGAGGCGATCGGCGCGGCGGCCGGTGAGGTCGCCGAGGGCACATGGGACGAGCACTTCCCGGTCGACGTGTTCCAGACGGGCTCGGGCACCTCGTCCAACATGAACACCAACGAGGTCATCGCCACCCTGGCGACCGAGCGGCTCGGGCGGGCCGTGCACCCCAACGACCACGTCAACGCCTCCCAGTCGTCCAACGACGTCTTCCCGTCCTCGATCCACATCGCCGCCACCGCCGCCGTCACCCGGGACCTCGTGCCGGCCCTGGAGCACCTCGCGGCCTCACTGGAGCGCAAGGCCGAGGAGTTCGCCGACGTGGTGAAGTCCGGGCGGACGCACCTCATGGACGCCACGCCCGTGACCCTGGGGCAGGAGTTCGGCGGGTACGCCGCCCAGATGCGGTACGGGGTGGAGCGGCTGCGCGCCTCCCTGCCCCGGCTGGCCGAACTGCCCCTCGGCGGGACAGCCGTCGGCACCGGCATCAACACCCCGCCCGGGTTCTCGGCCGCCGTCATCGAGGAGGTCGCCCGGGTCACCGGACTGCCGCTGACCGAGGCCCGCGACCACTTCGAGGCGCAGGGCGCCCGGGACGGGATCGTGGAGACCAGCGGTCAGCTGCGCACGATCGCCGTCGGGCTGACGAAGATCGCCAACGATCTGCGCTGGATGGCCTCCGGTCCCCGCACCGGCCTCGCCGAGATCGCCCTGCCCGATCTGCAGCCCGGTTCCTCGATCATGCCCGGCAAGGTCAACCCGGTCGTCCCGGAGGCCGTCCTCATGGTCTGCGCGCAGGTCATGGGCAACGACGCGGCGGTCGCCACCGCGGGCGCCTCCGGCAACTTCGAACTCAACGTGATGCTGCCCGTCATCGCGAAGAACACCCTGGAGTCGATCCGGCTGCTCGCCAACGCCTCCCGGCTGCTCGCCGACCGTACCGTCGACGGGATCGTCGCCGACCGCGAGCGGGCCCGCGAGTACGCCGAGTCCTCCCCCTCCGTGGTCACCCCGCTCAACAGGTACATCGGCTACGAGGAGGCCGCGAAGGTCGCCAAGAAGGCGCTGGCGGAGCGGAGGACCATCCGCCAGGTGGTCCTGGAGAGCGGGTACGTCGAGCGCGGCGACCTCACCCTGGAGCAGCTCGACGAGGCCCTGGACGTCCTGCGGATGACGCGCCCCTGAACCCGTGCTGCCCAGGTGTGTGTCCCCGTCATGTCCCTGCCGTGCCGCACGGGTGAACCGTGACGGGGACCGCGGCGTCGGGTGCCGTGGGCACCTAATATCTGCCCATGACAGAGGGCGGAGCGGCAGGACGAGGGAGAGCGGGCGGCCCACGGCACGGAGACGGGGCGGCGGGCGCCCCGGGCGGCCCCGGGGGCCACTGGGCGCCCGGGACGCAGGTGCTGTGGCGTTACCGGGAGAACGGCGGCGCGCACATTCACATCGCGCGCCCCGTCACGGTCGTACGCGACGATCCCGAACTGCTCGCCGTGTGGATGGCGCCCGGCACCGAGTGCGTGAAGCCGGTGCTCGCCGACGGTACGCCCGTGCACCGGGAACCGCTCCCGACCCGGTACACCAAGCCCCGTACGGTGCGGCGCGACCACTGGTCCGGGACCGGTGTGCTGAAGCTGGCCCGGCCCGGGGACCCCTGGTCGGTGTGGTTGTTCTGGGATCCGGGCTGGCGGTTCAAGAACTGGTACGTGAACCTGGAGGAGCCGCTGGCCCGTTGGGCGGGCGGGGTGGACTCCGAGGACCACTTCCTGGACATCTCCGTGCACCCCGACCGCAGTTGGCACTGGCGTGACGAGGACGAGTTCGCGCAGGCCCAGCGGGACGGGCTCGTGGACGCCGCCCTGGCCAGAAGGGTGCGCAAGGCCGGCCGGGACGCGGTGGACGTGATCGCCCGGTGGGGTGCGCCGTTCTCGGACGGCTGGCAGAACTGGCGCCCGGATCCGGCCTGGACGGTACCGTCACTGCCGCCGGACTGGGACCGCACTCCCGCGCATCTGTCGTCATGAGACTCTTGATGCACCCCGGGGCAAGAAACGTAGGATCGTCCTCCGCAAGGCACGGAGCGACAGCAACTTCCTTGACCCGCTCCGGGCTTGACCGGACGTCACCGAGGGGCGGCAGGACGTGAGCGAGGGGTACGGCACCACCGGTGCGGGCCGGGGACGGTCGGCAGGCGGCACAGGAACAACCTCTGACCACGAGGGAATTCCGTTCCGGGGACACACGATCCGGGTATCGGAGTTCCGGCGGGACGTACCGCGCGCACGGCGTGCGTCCCCGCCCTCGCACCCGCGGGGCAGGCGGGAACACGGGTACTACGAGCACAACGAGCGCTACGAGTGCCACGAGTACTGCGAGGACAGGGACATGGCCCCGGACGGATGGACTCGACACGCGTGACGGAGCAGCCGACCTCCTACGAGCGCCCGGAACCGGGCGCCACCCCCGCGGATGCCCGCGGGGCGCTCCTGCCCGCCTCGACACCGGCCCACGGGCCGGATGTGACATCGTCGTCAGCGGCGGGCGGCCCGGGCGCCGAGCACTCCCAGCCGGGCGCCGGGCAGGACGCCGGGCAGGACGCGCACCGGCCCCGACCCGCGCCCGAGGGCATCCCGCTGCAGCCGGCCGGAGAACCCGGAGCACTCGGAACACCCGGGGAACAGGGCCACAAGCCCGACGCACCGGACGGCCCGGCGCCGGACGGGCCGTCGCAGGACCGCTCCGCGCGGCTTCCCGGCGGTTCGGAGCGTCGCACCGGGCAGGTGACGGCGCCCGGGCGGCCCACTCCGATGCGCCGGGACGGGGACCGGCTGAGGTTCGTCGGCGCCGCGACCCGGCGGATCGCCCGCGGTATCGATCTCGAAGAGATCGTCATGGGGCTGTGCCGGGCCACCGTGCCCACCTTCGCCGACACGATCCTGGTCTACCTGCGCGAGCCGCTGCCGGTCGGCGACGAGCGGCCCACCGGTCCGCTGGTGCTGCGGCTGCGCCGCAGCGACCGGATCCCGGCCGCCCGCGACACCGAGAACGGGTTCGTGCCGGCCCTCCCGCCCGAGCCGTCCGCGCTGGACTCGGTCGGCGCGGAGCGGTGCACGGTGCGGCCCGGCAGCGCGCTCGCCGAAGTGCTGCGCGGCGTACGGCCGGTGTTCACGGACGCGCCCGCCGCCCGGGCCGCGCTGCCCGAACTCCTCGGCGAGGAGGGCGGGGCGGCCGTGCCCGACGGGCAGCGGGCGATCCTCGCGCCGCTGCGCGGCCGGCGCCGGGTCATCGGCGCGGCCCTGTTCCTGCGCGGCCCCGAGCGCATTGCCTTCGAGGCCGACGACCTGCTGGTCGCCGCCCAACTCGCCACGCACAGCGCCCTCGGCATCGACAAGGCGGTGCTGTACGGGCGGGAGGCGTACATCGCCGACGAACTCCAGCGCACCATGCTGCCGGAGAACCTGCCGCGCTGCACCGGTGTGCGGCTGGCCTCCCGCTATCTGCCGGCCGCGGAGACCGCGCGGGTGGGCGGTGACTGGTACGACGCCATCCCGCTGCCCGGCAGCAGGGTCGCGCTGGTGGTCGGCGACGTCATGGGGCACTCCATGACGTCCGCCGCGATCATGGGCCAACTGCGCACCACCGCCCAGACCCTGGCCGGACTCGACCTGCCCCCGCAGGAGGTGCTGCACCACCTGGACGAGCAGGCGCAGCGGCTCGGCGCGGACCGCATGGCGACCTGTCTGTACGCGGTGTACGACCCGGTCGCGCACCGCATCACCATCGCCAACGCCGGTCATCCGCCGCCCATCCTGCTGCCCCTGGGTGGCCGGGCCGAGGTGCTGCGGGTGCCCGCGGGCGCCCCGATCGGGGTCGGCGGCGTGGACTTCGAGGCCGTGGAGCTGGAGGCTCCGGCCGGGGCGACGCTGCTGCTCTACACCGACGGGCTGGTCGAGTCGCGGCTGCGGGACGTGTGGACCGGCATCGACCAGTTGCGCGACAAGCTCGCCGCGACCGCGCAGTTGACCGGCCCGGATCATCCGCCGCCGCTGGAGGCGCTGTGCGACGAGGTGCTCGACATGCTCGGACCGGGTGACCGGGACGACGACATCGCGCTGCTCGCCGCCCGCTTCGACGGGATCGCGCCGAGCGATGTGGCGTACTGGTTCCTGGAGCCGGAGGACGCCGCTCCCGGCCGGGCCCGCCGGCTGGCCCGCAAGGCGCTGTCCCGGTGGGGCCTGGAGGAGCTGACCGATTCGGTGGAGCTGCTGGTCAGCGAGGTGGTGACCAACGCGGTGCGGTACGCCTCCCGGCCGGTCACGCTGCGGCTGCTGCGTACGGACGTACTGCGCTGCGAGGTCGGTGACGACGTGCCGCAGCTGCCCCGGCTCCGGCAGGCGCGTGCCACGGACGAGGGCGGACGCGGCCTGTACCTGGTCAACCGGCTGGCCCGGCGCTGGGGCGCGACCCGGCTGAGCACGGGCAAGGTGGTGTGGTTCGAACTGAACCACGGCGGCTGAGCACGGCGGCTGAACCACGGCGGCCGTACGGCACGAAGAGGTGTGGGGCGCCCGGTGTTGTCACCGGGCGTCGAACTGGCCCATCTCCACGATGCCGGGGCGCAGCGTGTCGCGGACCTTCTTGGCCGGGTCGTCGTAGGAGGGGGCGTC
>NZ_JBFAKH010000051.1:28308-58024 GCF_040655635.1 Streptomyces sp. NPDC050388 | reverse complement strand
CGTCGAAGCCGACGTGTAGATCACATACGCCAGGGACGACGACGACACACCCGGCACCGCGACATCGGATCTCGGGACTTCCCGGCGCCGGGCCCGTCGGTGCCCGGACTTCCGGCCGACCGGCTCGGGCGGTGGGCCGGCACCGGGCCACGGGCACCGGGCGTTGTCCACAGGCTTCCGGTGTCCGCGGGCGCGGCGTCGTACGCTGGACACCCCCGGCCCGCGGCGCGTGTCGGGCCTGTCGTGTTGCACACCCCGGATGGAAGCGCCTCGAATGAGCTTGCACGGTCTGCTGGACGCCGTCGTCAAGGACACCGCCCTCGCGGAAGCGATCTCGGCGGCCGCCGACGGCAACCGGACGCACGTCGACCTGGTCGGTCCCCCGGCCGCCCGCCCCTTCGCGGTCGCGGCCCTGGCCCGGGACACCGGCCGTACCGTGCTGGCCGTGACGGCGACCGGTCGTGAGGCGGAGGACCTGGCGGCGGCCCTGCGCTCCGTCCTCCCGCCGGAGGGGGTCGTGGAGTACCCGTCCTGGGAGACGTTGCCGCACGAGCGGCTCAGCCCCCGCAGCGACACCGTCGGACGCCGCCTGGCGGTCCTGCGCCGGCTGGCCCACCCCCGGTCGGACGACCCCGAGACCGGTCCCGTCTCCGTCGTCGTCGCGCCCGTGCGTTCCGTGCTCCAGCCGCAGGTCAAAGGCCTGGGCGAGCTGGAGCCCGTCGCGCTGCGGACGGGACAGACCGCCGACCTGAACGAGACCGTCGAGGCGCTCGCCGCCGCCGCGTACGCGCGCGTGGAACTGGTCGAGAAGCGCGGCGAGTTCGCGGTGCGGGGCGGCATCCTCGACGTGTTCCCGCCGACCGAGGAACACCCCCTGCGCGTCGAGTTCTGGGGCGACGACGTCGAGGAGATCCGCTATTTCAAGGTCGCCGACCAGCGCTCCCTGGAGATCGCCGACCACGGCCTGTGGGCCCCGCCCTGCCGGGAGCTGCTGCTCACCGACGACGTGCGGGAACGCGCGCGGGTCCTCGCCGAACAGCACCCCGAGCTGGGCGAGCTGCTCGGCAGGATCGCCGAGGGGATCGCGGTCGAGGGCATGGAGTCCCTGGCCCCCGTCCTCGTCGACGACATGGAGCTGCTGCTGGACGTGCTGCCCGAGGGCGCCATGGCCGTCGTCTGCGACCCGGAGCGGGTGCGCACGCGAGCGGCCGACCTGGTGGCGACCTCGCAGGAGTTCCTGCAGGCGTCCTGGGCGGCCACCGCCGGAGGAGGAGAGGCGCCCATCGACGTCGGCGCGGCCTCCCTGTGGTCCCTCGCGGACGTCCGTGAGCGGGCGCGCGAGCTGGACATGATGTGGTGGTCGGTGTCGCCGTTCGCCGCCGACGAACAGCTGGACGGAGACACCCTCAAGCTCGGCATGCACGCCCCCGAGACCTACCGCGGGGACACCGCGCGGGCGCTCGCCGACACCAAGGGCTGGCTCGCCGACGGCTGGCGCACGGTGTTCGTCACCGAGGGCCACGGCTCGGCCTCCCGCACGGTGGAGGTGCTGGGCGGCGAGGGCATCGCGGCCCGACTGGAGGCGGATTTGGGCGCGATCGCCCCGTCCGTCGTGCACGTCGCCTGCGGCTGCATCGACCACGGCTTCGTCGACCCGGCGCTCAAGCTCGCCGTGCTCACCGAGACCGACCTGACCGGCCAGAAGGCGTCCGGCCGCGAGGGCGCCCGGATGCCGGCCCGGCGCCGCAAGACCATCGACCCGCTCACCCTGGAGCCGGGCGACCACATCGTCCACGAGCAGCACGGTGTGGGCCGCTACATCGAGATGGTGCAGCGCACCGTGCAGGGCGCGACCCGCGAGTACCTGGTGGTGGAGTACGCCCCCGCCAAGCGCGGCCAGCCCGGCGACCGCCTCTACATCCCCACCGACCAGCTGGAGCAGGTCACCAAGTACGTCGGCGGCGAGGCACCCACCCTGCACCGGCTCGGCGGCGCCGACTGGACCAAGACGAAGGCGCGGGCGAAGAAGGCCGTCAAGGAGATCGCCGCCGACCTGATCAAGCTCTACAGCGCGCGCATGGCGGCACCCGGGCACGCCTTCGGCGGCGACACGCCCTGGCAGCGCGAGCTGGAGGACGCCTTCCCGTACGCGGAGACGCCCGATCAGCTGACCACGATCGCCGAGGTCAAGGAGGACATGGAGAAGTCGGTCCCGATGGACCGGCTGATCTGCGGCGACGTCGGCTACGGCAAGACGGAGATCGCGGTGCGCGCCGCGTTCAAGGCCGTCCAGGACGGCAAGCAGGTCGCCGTCCTCGTCCCCACCACGCTGCTGGTGCAGCAGCACTTCGGGACGTTCGGCGACCGGTACGCGCAGTTCCCGGTGAACGTGCGGGCGCTGTCCCGGTTCCAGACCGACACGGAGGCGAAGGCGGTCCTGGAGGGCCTGCAGGAGGGGTCGGTGGACGTGGTCATCGGCACCCACCGGCTGTTCTCCTCCGAGACCAAGTTCAAGGACCTGGGCCTGGTCATCGTCGACGAGGAGCAGCGCTTCGGCGTCGAGCACAAGGAGCAGCTGAAGAAGCTGCGCGCCAACGTCGACGTGCTGACCATGTCCGCCACCCCCATCCCGCGCACCCTGGAGATGGCGGTCACCGGCATCCGTGAGATGTCGACGATCACCACGCCGCCGGAGGAGCGCCACCCGGTGCTCACCTTCGTCGGTCCCTACGAGGAGAAGCAGATCGGCGCGGCCGTCCGCCGTGAACTGCTGCGGGAGGGGCAGGTCTTCTACATCCACAACCGGGTCGAGTCGATCGACCGCGCGGCGGCCCGGCTGCGGGACATCGTGCCCGAGGCGCGGATCGCGACCGCGCACGGGCAGATGTCGGAGTCGGCGCTGGAGCAGGTCGTCGTCGACTTCTGGGAGAAGAAGTACGACGTGCTGGTGTCGACGACGATCGTCGAGTCCGGCATCGACATCTCCAACGCCAACACCCTGATCGTGGAGCGCGGCGACAACTTCGGCCTCAGCCAGCTGCACCAGCTGCGCGGCCGGGTGGGACGAGGCCGCGAGCGCGGTTACGCCTACTTCCTGTACCCGCCGGAGAAGCCGCTGACGGAGACCGCGCACGAGCGGCTCGCGACGATCGCCCAGCACACCGAGATGGGCGCGGGCATGTACGTGGCGATGAAGGACCTGGAGATCCGCGGCGCCGGAAACCTGCTCGGCGGGGAGCAGTCCGGCCACATCGCGGGCGTCGGCTTCGACCTGTACGTCCGGATGGTCGGCGAGGCCGTCGCGGACTACCGGCGCCAGTTGGAGACCGGCGAGATCCAGGAGGAGCCGCCGCTCGAGGTCAAGATCGAGCTGCCCGTCGACGCGCACGTCCCGCACGACTACGCGCCCGGCGAGCGGCTGCGCCTCCAGGCGTACCGGGCGATCGCCTCCGCCAACTCGGAGGAGGACGTCAAGGGGGTGCGCGAGGAACTCGTCGACCGCTACGGCAAGTTGCCGGAGCCGGTGGAGAACCTGCTGCTGGTGGCGGGCCTGCGCATGCTGGCACGCGCGTGCGGCGTCGGGGAGATCGTCCTGCAGGGCAACAACATCCGGTTCGCCCCGGTGGAGTTGCGCGAGTCCCAGGAACTGCGCCTCAAGCGGCTCTACCCCGGCACGGTCCTCAAGCCGGCCGCCCACCAGGTGCTGGTGCCCCGGCCGAAGACGGCGAAGGTGGGCGGAAAGCCGTTGGTCGGCCGGGAGTTGCTGGCGTGGGTCGGGGAGTTCCTGACGTCGGTCCTGGGGTCGTGACCGGGGGCCCCGCCGGCCGGCCCGGATGCGCGGGGCGCACAGGGCACGCGAGGCACGCGGGGCATGAGCGAAGCCGCTCACGGCAGGGGATTCCGTGGGCGGCTTCCGGTCCGGACCCGCGCCTACGGCTGATCGGGGCGGTCGCGCTTCATGCCGAGCCGCTCCTCGGCCTGCTGCTGCCCGGCGTCGATCTGGTCCTCGTACTTTCCGCCGGTCCGCTCGTTGAGCTTCTTCTCGGCGGCGTCGGAGGCTTTCCTGGCCTTCTCCTGTGCCGACTTGTTGCTCTTGAACTTGTCGAAGATGCCCATCCGGAACTCCTTCCGAGGGTGACTCAGCACCGACCCTACGCGCGACGTGCGAGTAATGCCCCTTTTGCGGGGATGAGGTCTGGACCTCTCGCTGGCTACGGTGGGACCCGATGCGATACCGGCCGTTCGGGGGCGGGTAGGAAGAACGTACGGAACAGCAAGGGAGGGGCACCGTGACGCGGTACTCGACGTGGGACGGGGCACGACGTACGGGGCGGGCCGACGGGCGAATACGCCGCGGCGGGCCGGGGCTCCCGCACCGTACGGGGACCGCGATGGCGGCGCTGGCCGCCGTGGCGCTCCTCGTCGGCTGCGAGGGCGTGGTGGACACCGGTTCCCCCGCCGGGGACAGCCCGGCGGCAACGGACGGACGCGCCGTCAGCCCCCTGGACAACCCGGACGGCACCGAACCGGGCCTCGCACCGCTGACCGGGGAGGCGGACCGGGCGGCGGCCGTGGACCTCATGGAGAAGGTGACCACCAAGGGCCGCGGACCGAAGACGGGCTACGACCGCGACGAGTTCGGCTACGCCTGGAAGGACACCGCCGACGGCGTGCCCCTCGCGCGAAACGGCTGCGACACACGGAACGACCTCCTCCAGCGCGACGGGCAGGAGGTGCGCTTCCGCTCCGGTTCCAACTGCGTGGTGGTGGCCATGACCCTGGCCGACCCGTACACCGGCAAGACCATCGAGTGGCGCAAGGAGAACGCGTCCGAGGTCCAGATAGACCACGTGGTCCCGCTCTCCTACAGCTGGCAGATGGGCTCCTCCCGCTGGTCGAAGGAGAAACGGGAGCAGCTGGCGAACGACACCCTCAACCTCATCCCGGTCGAGGGCCGCGCCAACTCCGCCAAGAGCGACTCCGGACCCGCCTCCTGGCTCCCGCCGAACAAGCGCGTGCGGTGCGCGTACGCGGTCCGCTTCGCCCAGGTCGCCGTCAAGTACGAGATGCCGGTGACCACGGCCGACAAGCGCATGATGCTGGAGCAGTGCGGCGGCTGACCGCCGCACGGTGAGGGGCGGCGAAGCGATCGGTACGACAACGGTTCGGTACAACCCGGACCGGTTGTCCCCGGTGGCCTATACGCTCGGACTCCCACCCGGGTTCCGCCCCGCGCGGACTCATCCCGTCCCATCGGCTACACCGGTCCAGGAGCAGTCATGTACGGCCACGGCGTGGCACCGCCCACCCGCAGCACGGCAACGGTCATCACCTTGCGCGTGCTGTTCGTCGCCGCCGGTTTCCTGTCCTGCGGGCTGCTGGCCTGCGCGCCGCTGTTCCGGGTCGCGCTCCTGCGGGGACGCGTCGCCGACTGGGTGGCGGCCTGGGCGAGCCTGCCCGTGTCCATCGTCCTGCTGATGGTGATCGGTTCGCTGCCGGAGACGGACACCCGTACCGACGTCGCCCTGGCCGGGCTCCTGCTCCTCGGCACCGGCGCCGCCGCGTACTACCTGACCGTGGACATCCGCTTCCACCACAGGTCGCGCCAGTACGGGGTGCACGGCCCGCCGTCGCCCCACGCCACGACGATGCACGCGTCGGGCACCGGTGCCCCCTCCCCGTACGGCTACCCGCAGCCCGCTTCGCCGTACGCGCCCACCCCCGTACCGCGGCCCCAGGCGCAGATGCCCGGGACACCCGGGCCGTCCGCACCGCATCCCGCGCCCGGACCGCACCACCCCGCGCCGTCCACCCCCGTGCCCCCGGTGCTGCAGCAGCGTCCCGGGCAGCCGGCCCGGATCGACAGGGTGCGCGCCGAGCTCGACGAGCTCAGTGACTACCTGCGCAGGAGCGACGGGCACGAGGGCGGCGACCAGGGTCACGGCCACGGCCACGGTGGACGGTGAGTGTGCCGGCGGGGCGTGTCATCGCAGGCCGCTATGAACTGTCCACGCTCATCGGGCAGGGCGGCATGGGACAGGTCTGGACGGCCTACGACAAGCGGCTGGACCGGCGGGTGGCGGTGAAACTCCTGCGCCCGGACAAGGTGGCCGGACAGGAGGCCGACGAACTGCGCCGCCGCTTCGTGCGCGAGTGCCGGGTGACCGCCCAGGTCGACCACCCGGGCCTGGTCACCGTGCACGACGCGGGCAGCGCGGGCGAGGAGCTGTTCCTCGTCATGCAGTACGTCGACGGCGCCGACCTCGGCGACCACCTCGCCGAGCACAACCCGTACCCGTGGCAGTGGGCGGTGGCGGTGGCCGCGCAGCTGTGTGCCGCGCTGAGCGCGGTGCACGCCGTGCCGATCGTCCACCGCGACCTCAAGCCGCGCAACGTGATGGTGAAGCAGGACGGCACGATCACCGTGCTCGACCTGGGGGTCGCCTCCGTGATGGACAGCGACACCACCCGCCTGACCCACACCGGTTCGCCCATCGGCTCACCCGCCTACATGGCCCCCGAGCAGGCGATGGGCGGTGCGGTCGGCCCGTACACGGACCTGTACGCACTCGGTGTGCTGCTGCACGAACTGCTCAGCGGCGACGTGCCCTTCGCGGGCTCGACGGCGCTCGGTGTGCTGCACCGGCACCTCTACGAGGCACCGCGGCCGGTGCGGCAGATCCGCCAGGAGGTCCCCGAGGCCCTGGAGGCGCTGGTGCTGCGCCTGCTCGCCAAGGACCCGCAGCACCGCCCCGCCTCCGCCCAGGAGGTCTACGAGCACCTGACGCTGCTGCTGCCGTCGCGGGGCACGCCCACCGGGGCTCCCCTCGACCCCACGCGCCCCTTCCTGCGCCCGCACGCCCCCTGGCCGGACCTCGCGCGCACGCCCGCACCCCGACCCGCCCCCGCCGCACCGCCGGCGCCCGTCGCGGAGAAGGCCGATGTCGCCGCCGCCGTGGACGAGGTCAAGCGGCTGCTCGGCGAGGGCCGGATCACCCAGGCCGTGGACATCCTCGGCGGGATCCTGCCGGTCGCCGCGGAACAGCACGGCGAGCGCTCCCCGGTCGTGCGCACCCTGCGCAAGCAGTACGCGGCCACCCTCCTGGACGACGGCCAGTACCGGCGCGCGCTGCCCGAACTGCGCCGCCTCGCCTCCGAACGCGCCGCCGAGGCGGGCCAGGCCGACCCGGAGTCCCTGCGCCACCGCTACGAGGCCGCCCAGTGCCTGGAGCAGCTCGGCGACCCGGTGGCGGCGCTCGCCGAGTACCGGACACTGCTGCCGTACTACGAGAACCGGTACGTGGCCGCGGGCGACCCGCAGCTCGCCCATGACGTCCGCCGCCGCATCGGTCACCTCCTGCTCGCCCTCGGCGACCGCCCCGCCGCGCACGAGACCCTGGCCCGGCTGCTGCACGACGTGGAGCGCGCCCAGGGCCCCGGCCACCCGCTCGCCGCCGACATCCGCCGGACGCTGGGCTGGCTGGGGCAGATGCGCGGATGACCTGATCGAAGCGGTCCGCAGCAGTCCGAAGCGGGCTGAAGCAGATCGAGGCGGGCCAGAGCGGGCCAGAGCGGGCCAGGGGGTCTGATCCGGGTGCGGCTGGGTCGGTGAGGGCGCGACGGTGCCGGAAGTCCCGGGGAATCGTTGGTCGAATGGGTTGGCCAGAGCCCGGCCGCTGCCTACTATCGATCACCGCAGGACTTTGTGCACCGCCGCACAAGCTCTCCTCAGGAGGTTTCCTTGCACCGCCGTCGTCGCACCGCGCTCCTCCTCACCGCCGCCCTCACGGCAGCGGCCCCCCTCCTCACCGCCTGCGGGAACGACGCGCATCCCGGCGCGGCGGCCGTCGTGGGCGGCCAGCGGATCACGGTGTCGCAGCTGGAGAACCGGGTCGGCGAGATCCGCGCGGCCCAGCAGGAGGCGGTGCCGGACGCCCAGTACGAGCAGGTCATCGCCCGCACCGGCAGCCTCACCCGCGACACCCTGCACGGCATGGTCCTGGACCGTGTGCTGGAGCGCGCCGCGCGCGACGCCGGGGTGAGCGTCACCCCCAAGGAGGTCCAGGGGATGCGGGCCGGCCTGGAGCGGCAGGCCGGCGGAGCCGAGGCGCTGGAGACGGCCTGGCTGCAGCAGTACGGCATCCCGCCGCAGCGCCTCGACGACAACCTCCGTCTCCAGGTCCAGGCGCAGAAGCTCGCCCAGCGGCTCGGCACCGACACCAGCCGCCCGGAGTTCTGGCAGGCCCTGTCCGAGGCGAGCAGGAAGCTCGACGTCGACCTCAACCCGCGGTACGGCACCTGGGACGACGAGAAGAGCAGCCGTGTCGACGCCAAAACCCCGTGGGTTCGGGACGTCACGGTGGACGGAACCCAGCCGATCGCCTGACGCGCCGGGCATACCGTCACACCGAGCCGGTCCCCCTGTGGACGACTTTCGGGGGCCGGCGGCGCGGTGGGTTAGTTTCGGATCGTGAACGCAACCAGTCCCGCAGCCCCCTCCGCCGCACAGTCCGGCCGCGTCGTCCTGCTCACCACCAGCCACCGTGTCGCGCCCGGCCTGCTGTCCTGGCCCGCCTGGCAGGTCCTGCACGCGGCCGACCGGGTGCTGTGCGCGGACGGCGCCCACCCGCAGCTCCCGTATCTGCGGGAAGCGGGGATAGCGGTCGACGAGGTGTCCCCGACCGCCCAGGACCTGGTCGAGGCCTGCGCCGGCGGGCAGACCGTGGTCGTCGTGGCGACGGGCGAGGGCGAACCCGCCCTGACCGACGGCCTGGCCCGCCTCGCGGGCACCGGCCGCGTCCGGATGCCGGAGCTGGAACTGCTGCCCGCCTCCTACGACCTGCCGGGCGCCCGCCTGCTCGACCTCGTCCAGGTCATGGACCGCATCCGGGCCGAGTGCCCCTGGTCCTCCCGGCAGACCCACGAGGGCCTGGCCAAGTACGGCATCGAGGAGGCGTACGAACTCGTCGAGGCGATCGAGGAGGGCGACCGTGACGAACTGCGCGAGGAGCTCGGCGACGTCCTCCTCCAGGTCGTCTTCCACGCCCGGATAGCCGAGGAGCACCCGGAGGAGCCCTTCTCCGTCGACGACGTGGCCGGCGGCATCGTCGCCAAGCTCATCCACCGCCACCCCCATGTCTTCGGCGACGAGACGGCGACCACCCCCGAGGAGGTCAAGGCGCACTGGCTGCGCACCAAGGCCGTCGAGAAGCGGCGCACCTCGGTCACCGAAGGCGTCCCGCTCGGCCAGCCCGGCCTGGCCCTCGCCGCCAAACTGGCCTCCCGCGTCCGCACGGCGGGCCTGGACGTCCCCCTGCCCCGGGTCGAGGGCATCGGCTACGACCTGCTCGCCCTGGCGGTACGGGCCGAGGCACAGGGAGTCGACCCGGAGGCGGCCCTGCGCGCGGCGGCCCGCGCGTACCGGGACGCGATACGGGCCGCGGAAGGAGCCGGCGAGGAGACGGACGGGAAGTAACGGGAGGACAGGCGGGGGAGGAAGGGGCAGGCAGGGGGCGGATACCGTCGGGGTGTGACCGACCAGCACCAGCCCCAGTCCGAGAACACCGCCCCCGAACTCTTCACCTGGGAGTTCGCGAGCAACCCCTACCCCGCCTACGCCTGGCTGCGCGAGCACGCGCCCGTGCACCGGACGCGGCTGCCCAGCGGGGTGGAGGCCTGGCTGGTCACCCGGTACGCCGACGCCAGGCAGACCCTCGCCGACCCCCGTCTCTCCAAGAACCCGGCGCACCACGACGAGCCCGCCCACGCCAAGGGCAAGACCGGCATCCCCGGTGAGCGCAAGGCCGAGCTGATGACACACCTGCTCAACATCGACCCGCCGGACCACACCCGGCTGCGCAGACTGGTCAGCAAGGCGTTCACGCCGCGCCGCGTCGCCGAGTTCGAGTCCCGGGTGCAGGAGCTCACCGACGGACTCATCGACCGGTTCGCGGAGCGTGGCTCCGCCGACCTCATCCACGAGTTCGCCTTCCCGCTCCCCATCTACGCCATCTGCGACCTGCTCGGCGTCCCCCGGGAGGACCAGGACGACTTCCGCGACTGGGCGGGCATGATGATCCGGCATCAGGGCGGGCCCCGGGGCGGGGTCGCCCGGTCGGTGAAGAAGATGCGCGGCTACCTCGCCGACCTCATCCACCGCAAGCGCGAGGCACTGCCCGCCGAACCCGACCCCGGCGAGGACCTCATCTCCGGTCTGATCCGCGCCTCCGACCACGGTGAGCACCTCACCGAGAACGAGGCCGCCGCCATGGCGTTCATCCTGCTGTTCGCCGGTTTCGAGACCACCGTCAACCTCATCGGCAACGGCACCTACGCCCTGCTCACCCATCCCGAGCAGCGCGAGCGCCTGCAAACCTCACTCGCCGCCGGGGAGCGCGGGCTGCTGGAGACCGGTGTGGAGGAACTCCTGCGCTACGACGGGCCTGTGGAGCTGGCCACCTGGCGGTTCGCCACCGAGGCGCTCACCCTCGGCGGGCAGCACATCGCGGCCGGCGACCCGGTCCTCGTCGTCCTGGCCGCCGCGGACCGCGACCCGGAGCGGTTCGCCGATCCCGACGTGCTCGACCTCGCACGGCGGGACAACCAGCATCTGGGGTACGGCCACGGCATCCACTACTGCCTGGGCGCCCCGCTGGCCCGGCTGGAGGGCCAGACCGCGCTCGCCACGCTGCTGACCCGGCTGCCGGACATCGGGCTCGCGTCGGATCCGGCCGAACTGCGCTGGCGCGGCGGGCTCATCATGCGCGGACTGCGGACCCTGCCGGTGGAATTCAGCCCACGGCCGAAGTGACCCACCGCACGGCCGCCGAAGGTCTGCCGAAGCGACTCGCCGGACGGGCCCGTGACGACCGCCGGATTGCCGTCGAAGTGGCCTTTGTGCGGCCTCCGTACGCCTCCGAAGTGACGGTCGGGACCCCTTCGGGCACGGTCCGTCGCATCGTCGGTGGAGCGGCGCGGACATGACGCCCGGTCAGCTCTGTGATCTTCGTGTGATCTGCGCGGCATGAACTTGTGACAAGTGATTGTCTGCGGCTACGTTCACCCATCAAGCACGGTGCCTCGGTTGCACAGCTGCGCAGTTCGACTCGCCGTGCGGGTAACTGTTTTCCTGCGAAAGGTCTCCGCATGCTCTCCGGGAACGGTCGTCACCGTCGCCCCCGCCAGGCTCCGGCTCTCGTCGTCGCTGCCGGAGTGACCGGCTCAGCCATCGCGATTCCGCTTCTCGGGGCCGGCGGTGCCAGTGCGGCCGAGGGCTCGACCTGGAACCGGGTCGCGGAGTGCGAGTCCGGTGGCTCATGGAGCCAGAACTCCGGCAACGGCTACTACGGCGGCCTGCAGTTGACCCAGGCGGACTGGGAGAAGTACGGCGGCCTCGACTACGCGTCCAGCGCCGACCAGGCCAGCCGCGGCCAGCAGATAGCCGTGGCCGAGAAGATCCTCGCCGACCAGGGGGTCGGCGCGTGGCGGGCCTGCGGCCTGCTGTCGGGTCTGAACGCCGACTCGGGCAAGGCCGGTGCGGACACCGGCGCGGACGGCGGCTCGTCGTACGACTCGTCCGGCACCGGAAGCTCCGCCACTCCGTCGCCCTCGCAGTCCTCCGACGCCTCATCGGACAACAAGGGCAGTAAGGGTGCTGAGGGTGATAAGGGGGAAAAGGCGGGTGAAGCGTCCAAGTCCGGCGGTTCGGACGCCGAGTCCGGCACCTCTCCCTCCGCTTCCGCTTCTCCCTCCGCCTCGGCCTCCGCCGAGGGGGGCGACTCGGGCAAGTCGGGGCAGAAGGCGGGTTCTTCGGACGCGTCCGCGATTGAGGCCCCCACCGGCCGCCACCGCGGCGCCAGCGCCGAGGAGGAGGTGCGCGAGGACCGCGAGTCCGGAGCCTCCGGCCGGCACGCCTCGCGCGGCGGTCTCGGCTTCTCGCGCGGCCTCGACGTCTCGTCCCCGGCCGACAGGGCCCCCGCGGGCACCGGAGGCGGCTCCTCGGCCGCCGCCGACTCCCTTGCGCTCGGCGGCGGGTGGCTCGCCCAGTACAGCGGGGGCGGCGAGGGTGCGGGGGCGGCGGGTTCCGGTCTCATCCTTCCCGGTCAGACGCTTGCGTTCGGGTTCGGATCGGACGAAGGCTGACATTCGAAAAGGTGCGGCGGTGGCGGCAGTTGAGGTCACGTTTCGCGCTGAATGTCCGTTATAAAGGCGATGAGAGATAGGTCTCAGAAGCCCTGATCGTCTTTGATTATCCGCAGCGCGCGTGTCTACCGTCAGGACCGCTCGCCACCGCGGGCCCCGGCTGCCGCCACGCCGAATCCTGCCAGTGGCAGCACGGGAACAGTCGTCGCGTCATGCGCCGTAGGCAGGAGCGGGGGAACCAAGGTAGGCGCCGCATCCGGTGATTGACGCCGGATCGGCTAGGGGTGAAGCCGCGTCCCGTGAGGGACGCGGCCGGGCAACTCAACCGGCCCGAACCCGACAGCTCACCTCGTAGGCGTCGGTGAGGGGATCCTTCCATGCTGTTTTCCGGCAAGGGCAAGCACCGTCGTCCGTCCAAGGCCACCCGGGTCATCGCCGTCGCAGGCGTCACCGGTGCCGCCGTCGCCGCCCCGCTGATGGCGGCCGGCAACGCTTCCGCCGCCACCGCCTCCGAGTGGGACACCGTCGCCCAGTGCGAGTCCGGCGGCAACTGGTCCATCAACACCGGCAACGGCTACTACGGCGGTCTGCAGTTCTCCGCCTCCACCTGGGCCGGCTACGGCGGCACGCAGTACGCCGCCACCGCCGACCGGGCCAGCAAGGCCCAGCAGATCGAGATAGCCGAGAAGGTCCTCGCGGGTCAGGGCAAGGGCGCCTGGCCGGTCTGCGGCAAGGGCCTGTCCAACGCCGCCTACACCGGTGGCGGCGCCGGTCAGAGCACCGGGAACCAGAACAACGGTTCCTCGCAGAGCACCCAGAAGCAGAACACCCAGGAGCAGAGCACCGGCTCCGCCCCCGAGCGCTCCACCGAGCAGAAGGCCTCCCGCTCCGACGAGCGTCCGGTCGCCGAGAAGAAGACCGTCACCACCCCGACCGGCGAGAAGGTCGAGAAGGGCGACGGCGAGTACAAGGTCGTCAAGGGCGACACCCTCAGCTCGATCGCCGAGGAGCACGGCGTCAAGGGCGGCTGGAACAAGCTGTTCGAGCTGAACGACGACATCGTCGAGGACGCCGACCTCATCTACCCGGGCCAGCAGCTGCACCTGAAGTAAGGCGGCGGCCGCAGGCTCAGGGCTCCGTCCCCACGGAGTTCCCTCCCCGTCCCCACGGGGCCTCCCCCGTCCCCGCGGGGGCTCCCCGCCCCGGTGCGTGTTCCCCGTACGCACCGGGGCGGGGCTTTTCCGTACATGGGGGACCTTTCCGGTGTCCGGTGCTCGGTGCCCACCGGAGGGTGCGAGGGTGGTCCCGGTTTCCGGGCCCGTCTTTGTTCCGTTCGGAAACAATTTACTCTCGGTTCCGTCCGAGGGGCGGCCGACCGGATGGCCGATCGCCCGGAGCCGGATAGGCTCGTCCCGCAGGGCCCCCGCGGCCCGGCTGATCCGCGTCACATCCATGAAGGAGATGCTCGTGCCGTCCATCGACGTCGTCGTAGCCCGGGAAATCCTGGACTCCCGAGGCAACCCCACCGTCGAGGTCGAGGTCGGCCTCGACGACGGCAGCACGGGTCGTGCCGCCGTCCCGTCCGGCGCCTCCACCGGCGCCTTCGAGGCCATCGAACTCCGTGACGGCGACCCCGACCGTTACCAGGGCAAGGGAGTGGAGAAGGCCGTCCTGGCCGTCATCGAGCAGATCGGCCCGGAGCTCGTCGGCTACGACGCCACCGAGCAGCGCCTGATCGACCAGGCGATGTTCGACCTGGACGCCACCGACAACAAGGGCTCCCTCGGCGCCAACGCCATCCTCGGTGTCTCCCTGGCCGTCGCCCACGCCGCCTCCGAGGCCAGCGACCTGCCCCTCTTCCGCTACCTGGGCGGACCCAACGCGCACCTGCTGCCGGTGCCGATGATGAACATCCTCAACGGCGGCTCGCACGCGGACTCCAATGTGGACATCCAGGAGTTCATGATCGCCCCGATCGGCGCGGAGTCCTTCTCCGAGGCCCTGCGCTGGGGCACCGAGGTCTACCACACCCTGAAGAAGGTGCTGAAGAACCGCGGCCTGTCCACCGGCCTCGGTGACGAGGGCGGCTTCGCCCCGAACCTCGGCTCCAACCGCGAGGCCCTCGACCTCATCCTCGAGGCCATCAAGGAAGCCGGTTACGCCCCGGGCGAGCAGATCGCCCTCGCGCTCGACGTCGCCGCCTCCGAGTTCTACAAGAACGGCGTGTACCTCTTCGAGGGCAAGGAGCGCTCCGCCGCCGAGATGACGGAGTACTACGAGGGGCTCGTCGCGGACTACCCGCTCGTCTCCATCGAGGACCCGCTGTTCGAGGACGACTGGGCCGGCTGGAAGGCCCTCACCGACAAGCTCGGCGACAAGGTCCAGATCGTCGGCGACGACCTGTTCGTCACCAACCCGGAGCGCCTGGCCCGCGGCATCGAGGACGGCGCCGCCAACGCGCTGCTGGTGAAGGTGAACCAGATCGGCTCGCTGACCGAGACCCTGGACGCCGTCGAGCTGGCCCAGCGCAGCGGCTTCAAGTGCATGATGTCGCACCGCTCCGGCGAGACCGAGGACGTCACCATCGCCGACCTGGCCGTCGCCACCAACTGCGGCCAGATCAAGACCGGCGCCCCGGCCCGCTCCGAGCGCGTGGCCAAGTACAACCAGCTGCTGCGCATCGAGGAGATCCTCGACGACGCCGCGGTGTACGCGGGCCGCAGCGCCTTCCCGCGGTTCCGCAACGCCTGACGACGCGGCTCCGCCAGTCGTCCGTACGTCCCCGGACACGGTCCCGTACCGTGTCCGGGGACGTACGCGCGTATGAAATGTGAACGGGAGACGGGGACATGGCCGTGAAGGACCGGGACCGCTTCTCCACCGCGACCAGGATCCGGCTGATCGGTGAGCAGACCGCGGCCCGGGTCTACCGCTCGCAGACCAGACGCCAGGCCCGCCGTTCCCGGCTGACCGGCCGGGCCGCGCTGCTCGCCCTGGTGGTCTGCTCGCTGATCGTGGCGCTGGCCTACCCCATGCGGCAGTACGTGTCCCAGCGCGCCGAGATCGCCGACCTCCAGCAGGAGCAGGACGAGGCCCGCCGACGGGTCGAGCAGCTGCGCGACCTCAAGGCGCGCTGGCAGGACGATGCCTACGCCGAGCAGCGGGCCCGCGAGCGGCTGCACTACGTCATGCCCGGCGAGACCGGCTACATCGTGATCGACCCGGGCACGGCCGAGAAGTCGCGCACCGACCTCGGGGCGGCCGACCGCCCCTGGTACGCGAACGTCTGGGACGGGGTCGACAAGTCCGACGCCGCCGCGCGGTGAGCCCCCGGGTTTAGCCTTATTACCCTCAGCCGTCGTTCCGGACCGCACCACCTCCCGGAGCCTTTTCCGGAGCCCCCCCGGGCCCCGAAGCCCTTCAGGAGCCCGGAAGGGCCGCACGCCCCGCACAGAGACCCGCAGGAAGACACGTATGGACACCCTCCCGCCCCCGACCCCGCGCACCGAGCCGACCGACGCGGACGTCGAGGCCTTCAAGCAGCAGCTCGGGCGGCCCCCGCGCGGGCTGCGCGCCATCGCGCACCGCTGTCCCTGCGGACAGCCCGACGTCGTCGAGACCGCGCCGAGGCTGCCCGACGGCGCCCCCTTCCCGACGCTGTACTACCTGACGTGCCCGAAGGCGAACTCCGCGATCGGCACGCTGGAGGCGAACGGCGTGATGAAGGAGATGACGGAGCGGCTGGCGGCGGACCCGGAGCTGGCGGCCGCCTACCGCGCGGCGCACGAGGACTACATCCGGCGCCGTGACGAGATCGAGGAACTGAAGGACTTCCCGAGCGCCGGCGGGATGCCGGACCGGGTGAAGTGCCTGCACGTCCTGGTCGCCCACTCGCTGGCCGCCGGCCCCGGCGTCAACCCGCTGGGCGACGAGGCGCTCGCGATGCTGCCGGAGTGGTGGCGCAAGGGCCCCTGCGTGACCCTGCCCGGCGACGCGCCGGCCGACCCGAAGGAGGACGCTCAGTGAGCGCGGGGTCCCGGGTGGCCGCCGTCGACTGCGGTACGAACTCCATCCGGCTCCTGGTCGCCGACGCCGACCCGGCGACCGGTGAACTGACCGACCTGGACCGGCGCATGACGATCGTCCGGCTCGGCCAGGACGTCGACCGCACGGGCCGGCTCGCCCCCGAGGCGCTGGAGCGGACGTTCGCCGCCTGCCGCGAGTACGCGGGGATCATCGAGAAGCACGGCGCGAAGCGTCTGCGCTTCGTGGCCACCTCCGCCTCGCGCGACGCCGAGAACCGGGACGTGTTCGTGCGCGGGGTGCTGGACATCCTGGGGGTGGAGCCCGAGGTCATCTCCGGCGACCAGGAGGCCGAGTTCTCCTTCACCGGCGCCACCAAGGAACTGACGGGGCGTGCGGACCTGCGCCGCCCGTTCCTGGTCGTGGACATCGGCGGCGGCTCCACCGAGTTCGTCGTCGGCGACGACCGCGTGCGCGGGGCCCGGTCCGTCGACGTGGGCTGTGTGCGGATGACCGAGCGGCACCTGGTGCGGGACGGGGCGGTGGCGGACCCGCCGACCGAGCGGCAGATCGCGGCGATGCGCGCCGACGTCGAGGCCGCCCTCGACCGGGCCGAGGAGACGGTCCCGCTGCGCGAGGCGCGTACCCTGGTCGGCCTGGCCGGATCGGTCACGACGGTGTCGGCGATCGCCCAGGAGCTTCCCGCGTACGACTCGGCGGCCATCCATCACTCCCGGGTATCCCGGGAGCGCGTCCGCGAGATCACCGAGTGGCTGCTGCGTGCCACCCACGCCGAGCGCGCGGCGGTCCCGTCCATGCACCCGGGCCGTGTCGACGTGATCGGCGCGGGCGCTCTCGTCCTCCTCTCGATCATGGAACGGATCGACGCGAAGGAGGTCGTGGTCAGCGAGCACGACATCCTCGACGGCATCGCGTGGTCCGTCGCCGCCGGCGAGTAGCACTCTGCTGAGCAGTGCGGACACCGGTTGAGCGGTGATCGGAAGGGGCCGATCGGCCCCTTCCGGCGGGTGTCGGCGGGAAAGTTCGTGAAGTTCTTCACAAGGAATCGGCCCCGACGGGCCGAAGAAGAGGGCCCGGTTGACCCTTTCGGGCCCCCAAACCCCCTTTGAACACGTTCAGAAGGTGTGGACGAGTGCCCCCGAACCGGTTGCCGCAGAAGCCCTGTCCGCGGCCTCATGGTGCCCCAAAAACCGAAGAGGGGCAGCTCACGAGGTATTGACAACGGGTCACATCGAGTACTCGTTCCCGTTTCCCGGCATGGGCTTGATCACAAAAGTCGGGAAGTGTAACACAGGCACTGGTCGAGCTTGTGAAGGGGCGCACGAGCCCACCCCCGAGGGCGGGTGGATACTCGATGGCATGAGCACCACGGAGCGTCCCAGGATCCTCGTAGTAGGCGGTGGGTACGTAGGCCTGTACGCAGCTCGGCGCATCCAGAAGAAGATGCGTTACGGCGAGGCGACCGTCACCGTCGTCGACCCGCGGTCGTACATGACCTACCAGCCCTTCCTGCCCGAAGCCGCCGCCGGCAACATCTCCCCGCGGCACGTCGTCGTCCCCCTGCGACGCGTGCTCCCCAAGGCGGAGGTCCTCACCGGCCGGGTCACCACCATCGACCAGGACCGCAAGGTCGCCACGGTCGCGCCGCTGGTCGGCGAGGCCTACGAACTGCCCTTCGACTACCTGGTGATCGCGCTCGGCGCGGTCTCCCGCACCTTCCCGATCCCCGGCCTCGCCGAGCAGGGCATCGGCATGAAGGGCATCGAGGAGGCCATCGGCCTGCGCAACCACGTCCTCGAGCAGCTCGACAAGGCCGACTCCACCACGGACGAGGAGATCCGCCGCAAGGCGCTCACCTTCGTCTTCGTCGGCGGCGGCTTCGCGGGCGCGGAGACCATCGGTGAGGTCGAGGACCTGGCCCGGGACGCGGCCAAGTACTACAAGAACGTGTCCCGTGAGGACATGCGCTTCATCCTCGTCGACGCCGCCGACAAGATCCTCCCCGAGGTGGGTCCGAAGCTCGGCAAGTACGGCAAGGAGCACCTCGAGGGCCGCGGCGTCGAGGTCTACCTCTCCACCTCCATGGACTCCTGCGTCGACGGCCACGTCGTGCTGAAGAACGGCCTCGAGGTCGACTCCAACACCATCGTGTGGACGGCGGGCGTCAAGCCGAACCCGGCCCTGGCCCGCTTCGGCCTCCCGCTGGGCCCGCGCGGCCACGTCGACACCCAGCCGACCCTCCAGGTCACCGGCAGCGACTACATCTGGGCCGCGGGCGACAACGCCCAGGTGCCGGACCTCGTGGGCCGCAAGGCCGGCAACGAGAACGCCTGGTGCCCGCCGAACGCCCAGCACGCGCTGCGCCAGGCCAAGGTGCTCGGCGACAACGTGGTCTCCGCCATGCGGGGCTTCCCGCAGAAGGAGTACAGCCACGCCAACAAGGGCGCGGTGGCGGGCCTCGGCCTGCACAAGGGTGTCGCGATGATCGTCGTCGGCAAGATGAAGATCAAGCTCAAGGGCCGTCTCGCCTGGTACATGCACCGGAGCTACCACGGCATGGCGATGCCGACGTGGAACCGCAAGATCCGGGTCTTCGCCGACTGGACGCTCGCCGTGTTCCTCCGGCGCGAGGTCGTCTCGCTGGGTGCGATCCAGTCCCCGCGCGAGGAGTTCTACGAGGCCGCGAAGCCGGCCCCGGCGCCCGCGGCCGCCGAGCCGGTGAAGACCGAGAAGGCCGAGAAGGCCGAGGCCAAGGCTTCCTGACCCGCCGGTCTTCGGGCCCGGTCCCGTCCGGCCTCAGGGCCGTCGGTCACCCGAAGGGGTCGCCCGCCATCCGTGGTGCGGGCGGCCCCTTCGGTGCTTTTGCCCGGTCCTGACGCGCGCCGGGTACTGTCCGCGGCCCGCAGGTGCTTACGTGGTGAGGACATTCCGGGATCGCCTTCCCCGAGCTCTCGACCTCGCTCGGGCAGGGGACGCACCTAGCGGAGGTGTACACCATGAGAGACGCCGCTCCGCGGCTGAAGGGCCTCATCGAACAGTTGCTGGGCACACCCGTCCCGCTGCGCATCCGCGCCTGGGACGGATCACAAGCCGGCCCCCCGGGCGCACCGACCCTCGTCGTACGCAACCGCCGGGCCGTGCGCCACCTGCTGTGGAAGCCGGGCGAACTCGGCCTCGCCCGCGCCTGGGTGACCGGTGACCTCGGCATCGACGGCGACCTCTACACCGCCCTCGGCCTGGTCTCCGGCCTCGTCTGGGAGCGCGGTGAGGACGCCCCCACCCTGGCCCGGTCGCTGCGCGACCCCGAGGTCCGCTCCGCCGTCCGCGGCCTCCTCGGGCTGGCGGGCCCGCCGCTGCCGCCCGGTCCGCCGCCGGAGGAGGTCCGCAGGCCCCGCCGCGGCCTGCACACCAAGCGCAGCGACCGACGCGCCATCAGCCACCACTACGACGTCGGCAACGACTTCTACGAGATCGTCCTCGGCCCGTCCATGGTGTACTCCTGCGCCTACTGGCCGGCCCCGCCGCCGCAGGGCACCCTCGAGGAGGCCCAGCGCGACAAGCTGGAACTCGTCTGCCGCAAGCTCGCCCTGGCACCGGGCCGGCGCCTGCTGGACGTGGGCTGCGGCTGGGGCTCCATGGCGATCCACGCCGCCCGCGAGCACGGCGTGAGCGTCGTCGGCATCACCCTCTCCCAGGAGCAGGCCGCCCACGCCCGTAAGCGCGTCGCCGACGAAGGGCTCACCGACCGCGTCGAGATCAGGGTCCAGGACTACCGGGACGTCCCGGACGGCCCCTACGACGCGATCTCCTCGATCGGCATGGCCGAACACGTCGGCGCCCAGCGGTACCTGGAGTACGCCACGGCCCTGCACCGCCTCCTGAAGCCCGGCGGACGGCTGCTGAACCACCAGATCGCGCGCCGCCCGCAGCGGGACGAATCGGCGTACCGCCTGGACCCGTTCATCGACGCCTACGTCTTCCCCGACGGTGAACTCGCCCCCGTGGGCACCACGGTGTCCCTGCTGGAGCGGGCCGGCTTCGAGGCGCGTGACGTCGAGTCGATCCGCGAGCACTACGCCCTCACCCTGCGCCGTTGGGTGGCGAACCTGGAGGCGGGGTGGGGCCGGGCCGTCACGCTCGCCGGCCCGGGACGCGCCCGCGTCTGGCTGCTGTACATGGCCGCCTCCGCGCTCGCCTTCGAACGCGGCCGCATCGGCGTCAACCAGGTGCTGGCCGTGAAGACCCCCGACTCCGGCACCTCCGGCCTCCCCCTGCGCACCCGCACCTGGAACTGAACGGATCACCCCGGGTCCCGACGCGAAGGGGCGGGCCCCGTCGCGGCGACCGACGACCGGTCGTCGCGACGGGGCCCGCCCGCGCGTGCTGTTCGGTTGTGCGTGCCGTCCGGCTTACTCGGTCTTGATCGCCTGCAGCATGTTCAGCCGTGCCGCCCGCCGGGCCGGCCACAGCGCCGCCAGAACGCCCACGACACCGGCCAGCAGCAGGAAGACCGCCAACCGGTCCCAGGGCAGGACCAGTTCGTACGTCGACATCCTGGTCCCCAGGAGCTCACCGGCCGCCCAGCCGAAGAACACGCCCAGCCCGATGCCGAGCACCCCGCCGAACAGGGAGATCACCAGGGACTCCAGGCGGACCATCCGCTTGACGCCCTTGCGGTCCAGGCCGACCGCGCGGAGCATGCCGATCTCCTGGGACCGCTCGAACACCGACATGGCCAGGGTGTTGATGACCCCGATCACCGCGACGAGCACGGCCATGGCCAGCAGCCCGTAGACCATGTTCAGTACCAGCGTGAACATCTGCGCCAACTCGTCGGAGAGGTCCTGCTTGTCCTGGATCTTGATCGCGGGGTTGGTGCCGAGGGCCTTCTCCAGGTTGTCCTTCGCGGCGTCGGAGGCGCCGCCGGAGGTCTTCACCAGGACCAGCATGTCGCCCGGGTCCGACTGGTGCGGGGCGAGCGTCGCGGTGTCGAGCATGATGCCGCGGAACATCTCGTTGCCCTCGTAGACACCGGCGACCGTCAGCTTCTGCTTCTCGCCGTCCTCGTAGGCGACGGTGAGGTCGGAACCGGCCTTCCAGCCGCGGCTCTCGGCCGTTTCGTGGTCGACGACGATCCGCGTGCCGCCCACCTCGAAGGCGCCCTCCCGGACCGGGAACTCGGTCAGCTCGCCGATCGCGGCGCCGTCGACGCCGGTCAGGAAGACGGTCCCCCCGTCGATGCGGGCCGCCGCGTTGCGCATGGGGCTGGTGGCGGTGACGCCGTCGGCCTCCCGCAACGTGCGCCCCACGTCCGGCTTCAGCCCGTGGCCGTTCGCCATGGACACCACGTAGTCGGCCTCGATCGAGGAGGCCGCCATCTTGTCGATGGACTTCTGCAGGCTGCCCGCCACCACCGTCATACCGGTGATCAGGGTGAGTCCGATCATCAGCGCGGACGCGGTCGCGGCGGTACGGCGCGGATTGCGCACCGAGTTCTGCCGGGCCAGCTTCCCGGACACCCCGAAGACGCGGAGCACCGGAGCCGCGGCGGCGATCAGCGGGCGGGACAGCAGGGGTGTCAGGACGAACACACCGATGATCAGCAGCACCGCGCCGAACCCCATGGGGGCCTGGCCGTCCGAGCCGTCCATCGTCGTGGCCACCAGGACCACCGCGACACCGGCCCCCGCGAAGAGCGCGCCCAGCGTGTTGCGCAGCACCAGCGACTTGGTCGTCGCCTCGGCGTGCACCGAGCTCATCGCCGCCACCGGCGGGATCTTCGCGGCCCGGCGGCCGGGCAGCCAGGCGGCGAGCATGGTGATCAGGATGCCGACCGCGAACGCGGTGCCGACGGTGCCCGGCGTGATCACCAAGGGGCCGTCGGGAATGGTCGCGCCCAGCGACCCCACCAGGGAACGCAGCCCGGCGCCGATGCCGATACCGGTGAGCAGCCCGACCACGGCGGCGACCGCCCCCACCAGGAACGCCTCGATCAGCACCGACCGCGTGACCTGCCGGCGGGAGGCGCCGACCGCGCGCATCAGCGCCAGTTCCCTGGTGCGCTGGGCGACCAGCATGGTGAAGGTGTTGGCGATGATGAACGTACCGACGAACAGCGCGATACCGGCGAACACCAGCAGGCCCTGCTTCATACCGCTCATCGACGAGGCGATCATCTCCGCCTGCGCGTCGGCGAGTTCGTCGCCGGTCCTGGTGCTGACGGCGCCGGCGGGCAGTGCCTTCTCCAGCTGCGAGCGCAGCGCGGTCTCGGAGACGCCGTCCTTCGCCTTGACGGCGATCTCGTCGAACGTGCCCGCCTTGCCGAACAGCTCCTGCGCGGTCGCGGTGTCGAACAGGGTGAGGCTCCCGCCGGCCGCGACATTGCCGTCGTCCGTGGTGAAGACACCGGTGACGACCGGCTCCAGCACCGGACCGTCGACCGACATCCGCACGGTGTCACCGACCTGGTAGCCGGTGCGCTTCGCGGTCTCGGAGTCGATGAGGATCTCGCCGGCGCCCTTGGGCGCGCGTCCGTCGGTCAGCGGGTAGCGGGGGTCGTCGTCACCCCAGTAGTTGCCGCCCTGCGACTGGAAGCCGTCGCCGATCAGCTTGCCGTCCTTGTCGGCGAGGGCGGTGAATCCCTGGACGATCCCGATGGCCCGCGCGGCACCCGGCACCCCGGCGCTGGTGTCGACCATGGCCGGGGTCAGCTCGTGGTACTCGCCGACCTTGTCGCCCTCGGGCTCCTTCCACTCGGCGGTGACGGCGACGTCGACGTGGTCGAAGCCCTTGGCGGAACTCTTCTGGAGAGCGTCGGCGATGGTGTTGGTGAAGACCAGGGTCCCCGACACGAAGGCCACGCCGAGCATCACGGCGAGCACGGTCATCAGGAGCCGGGCCTTGTGCGCGAGCACATTGCGCAAGGCGGTACGGAACATTGGGTGTCTTCTCGGGTCCGGAGGTACGAGGGCGGAAGGAGGGGGTGCGGGACGTCAGGACGTCGACCGGTGACGTCGTTTCAATCAGCGGTGTACGTACGACTGATGACGTCGCTTCAGCTGGTGCGGCCCTTGGCGTCGAACTTCTTCATGCGGTCGAGCACCGAGTCGGCCGTCGGCCCGTGCATCTCGTCCACGATCCTGCCGTCCGCGAGGAACACCACCCGGTCCGCGTAGGCCGCGGCGACCGGGTCGTGGGTCACCATGACCACCGTCTGCCCCAGCTCGCGCACGGAGTTGCGCAGGAAGCCGAGCACCTCGGCGCCGGAACGGGAGTCGAGGTTGCCGGTGGGCTCGTCGCCGAAGATGATGTCGGGCCGGGAGGCCAACGCCCGTGCCACGGCGACCCGTTGCTGCTGGCCGCCGGACAGCTGCGCGGGCCGGTGGCTCAGCCGGTCGGACAGGCCGACCATCCGGATCACCCTGTCCAGCCACTCCTTGTCCGGCTTGCGCCCCGCGATGTCCATCGGAAGGGTGATGTTCTCCAGGGCCGTGAGGGTCGGCAGCAGGTTGAAGGCCTGGAAGATGAAGCCGATCTTGTCCCGGCGCAGCTTGGTCAGCTGCTTGTCCTTCAGGGAACCCAGCTCGGTGTCACCGATGCGCACGGAACCGGACGAGAACGTGTCGAGACCGGCGACGCAGTGCATGAGCGTGGACTTGCCGGACCCCGACGGGCCCATGATCGCGGTGAACTCCGCCTGCCGGAAGCCGACGGAGACCTGGTCGAGGGCGACCACCCGGGTCTCGCCCTGGCCGTAGATCTTCGACAGGTCCGTGGCGCGCGCGGCCACGGCGGTGGTCCGGTCGGCTGGGGGTCCCCCCGGACGGAGTTCGGGGGAGGGTGCGGTGGTCACGGGATGGGCACTCCTGTCGGGACGACGTGATGCGCGGCGAGGTCTTTCGTGACGACGCGTTACGCGGGAACGGGGACTGGTCCATCGTTTCGCGCGCTCACCGCCGTGTAGTCACCCGCTGCTCCGGTTGTGGGGGGCGACTCGGGGCTGACCACCGGGGCCGCCGTCATACCTGGGGATGACGGCCCACCCTGGCCCCAGGGGGGAGGCGGTCCGAGCGGCGGACATCGTCAGAACAGGTGGAGCACCCTTGTTCATGCAGTGAAATTCCGTCATTCCGCATGCGCGGCCGGCCTCCGCCCGCAAGGCTGGTGGCAAGTGCTGATGGCGTTTTCCGTGGCCTGATGCCCCCTCAGGCGCCAATAAAATAAGACAACATGGGGCCACCACCCGGCTGCGGGGGAGGGGGGTCCCGATAGGCTCGGCGTGTGCCCGACGCGGAGCCCATGGCCTGCCCGGATGGTGGAATGCAGACACGGCGAGCTTAAACCTCGCTGCCCCTGTGAGGGGCGTGCCGGTTCAAGTCCGGCTCCGGGCACTTCCGCTGCAACACGCGCGACTGTGGGCGCCCTGCCTGCGGCCGGCGGGTCGGTCCTGCGGGTGCTGCTCGCCGGGGGTGAGGGGTCGTTGATCTCCAGGGCAGGACCGGCTACGTGCAGGTCTCGCCCGCCACGCCCGCCCGTGAGCAAGCTGTCGGCCCGGCCCGAGGGGCGGTCAAGACGCGCTCGCTGCGGGTTCGCAGGTCATCGGCCCCGTCACGTCGGTGTTCCGGCACCTCGGAGAGTTCGGCGAAGGCGAGGAGCGGCGGCTGCTCCTCACGACGACCGGCGAACGGTGCCCGGAGCTGACCGCTGCACCGGTTTCGGGGACGCCCCGCTGCCCGGATCGGATCAAGGGCGACGTGCGCCCCGAGGAGTTCTGGACGCCGGCGTGCTCCAGTACGTTTCGTACGGCCGGGGCGTTCCCGTGCGGGTGGGGTGACCCCTTCGCGCTGCCGGGCCGCTCCCCTGCCGCGCAGGGCGGCTTACGGACTCCTCGGTCCTGCTTCCGGCCGAGGGCTGTGTGGAGCCAGTCGGGTGAACCAGTCTCGAGCACGGCGTCTGCGAGGGCTCGACCGCTCTTGGTGACGCTCCGGCCGCGGCTGTGTCGATCCACCGCTGAGCGTTTCTCGAGGCCTCCGGCCGGCACGCGGTCGTCGAGGATGCCTCCGAGGAAACCGAGGGCGCCGTGGGGGCGGCCGGCTGGGGATGGTCTCCGGCCGGTTCCGGACAGGTTCCGGATCTGTCATGGTTCGGGCCCCTGTGGTGAGGGGAATCACGCGGCCGCGTAGCGTGTTGCGCAGCATGACAGGGGAAAGATCCTCCCGAGGTAGGGGGGTCTTTCCTTTGCCTACCCATTACTCTTGAGCCCAAGGCCATGCTGTGTGGCCATGGAGGAGTGCAATGAGGAGCAGAAACCCGGTCTTCTCGCGACGGGGGTTCAGCCGCGACAACGGCTACGCGGGCTTCAACACCGCGCCGCAGGCCGGGGGTCCCGCTGTCGCCACGCAGGGCAACCCGTACGCGCAGCCCACCGGCAACCCGTACGCGCAGAACCCCTACGCGCAGAACCCGTACGGACAGCAGGACCTGCAGCATGGTGCGCCGCCGCAGGCGCCGGCCGCGACCGGCCGGATGACCATCGACGACGTCATCATGCGCACGGCGAGCACGCTCGGCCTGCTCATCGTCGCCGCGGCCCTCTCCTGGGCCCTGCTGCCCGTCGACGAGGCCAACATCAGCCGTTCCTACGGCATCGGCATCGGCGCCGCGCTGCTCGGCATGGTCCTGGCGCTCGTGCAGTCGTTCAAGCGCAAGGCCTCGCCCGCGCTGATCCTGACGTACGCCGCCGTCGAGGGTGTCTTCCTCGGTGTCATCTCCAACATCGTCGACACCCACGTCGCCAACGGTGCGGCCATGCAGGCCGTGCTCGGCACCATGGCGGTCTTCGCCGCCGTGCTGGTGGCGTACAAGGCGGGCTGGATCCGCGTCAACCGCCGTTTCTACGGCTTCGTGATGGCGGCCGCGCTCGGCTTCATCCTGCTGATGGGCGTGAACCTGCTGTTCGCGGTGTTCGGCGGCGGTGACGGCCTCGGCTTCCGCAGCGGCCCGCTCGGCATCGTCTTCGGCATCGTCGGCATCATCCTCGGTGCCTGCTTCCTCGCCCTGGACTTCAAGCAGGTCGAGGACGGCCTCGCCTACGGCGCCCCGCGCGAGGAGGCATGGCTCGCGGCCTTCGGCCTCACGCTGACGCTGGTGTGGATCTACCTGGAGTTCCTGAGGCTCATCTCGATCCTCAACAGCAGCGACTGACGCCGCGCCACGGCAGTGGCGCGTGCAGGCGAAGGGCCCCGGGGTCTCCCCGGGGCCCTTCGCCGTGGTGCGGACGGGGGAACACCTAGAGCAGCTTGCGCGCGGCCCTTCTCAGGTCGTACTCGTGGACGATCGCCTTGGCGTGGCCGTACGACAGGTCGTATTCGTGGCGGAGCCAGCTGACCTTCTCCTCGAAGCGGAAGAGAGACGGGCCTTCTTCGACGGTGCGCAGCCAGTCGGAGATCTCACGACCGGTGCAGTGCGGGATGCGGGCGAGCAGGTTGCGATGGGTCTCCTCGGAGAAGACTTGGGACATCGGCGCCTCCAGCGCAGGGGTGTGAGCCGGTCCTTCAGGTCACCGTGCCTGAGTGTCCGTCCGTTGGCAACAGCCCCACCACGCCGCGTACGCTCACCGCGTGCTTGATACGACGCCCCTCATCCGTGCCGTGGACCATTTCGCCGACCGTCTGCGGGCCGCGCCGCAGAGCCGGCTGCAGCGGGGAGCCGCTGCCGAGGCACTGGCTCTGGCCAGGGAGTTGGCGCGGCGGACCCAGCGTGTCGAGGAGCCGGGCACCGAGCCCCGGGAGATGCCCGACGCGGGCATGTTCGCCGCCGCGGACCAGATCTCCGTCGCCGGCCACGACCTGGCCCTCGTACTGAAGAACGAGGGGGAGGTCGAGGAGGCGGTGCGGCTCGTGGAGGAGGCACAGAAACGCGCCGGGGTGTAGGCGGCCCGCGGGGAGGCGCCCCGGGTCAGAGGGACGCGATGACGCGGTCCGCCAGGATGTAGACGTTCTCCTCGCCGCAGGCGAAGGTCAGCGTGTACGCGCCCGAGACGCCGGAGCCGCCGAGCAGGAACGGGGTCTCGCCCTCACGCAGGGCCGCGGCCAGGCGCTCCGCGGTCTCGCGGTGCCCCGGTGTCATGCACAGCGTCGTGCCGTCGGCGAAGACGTAGACGTCCAGCGTGCCCAGCGGGCCGGGGCGGACCTCGGTCAGCTCCACCTCGGAGGCGGCCAGCTCCTCCAGCGTGGACACGGTGCGCTCGTCGTCGGCGACGGCAGGGGCCGGGTGGGGCACGAAGTCCGGGTGCGAGGGGTGCCGGCGGCGGGCCGCGGCCAGCTCGGGGGAGTCCGCGGGGGTGCCGCCCTGGACGAGGTCCTTGGGGTCCCTGAAGTCCTTGGAGTCCTTGGGGGCGTACGTGTCGGCGTCGGCCCCCGGTTCGGTCACCGGTTCCAGACCGACGAGATCGGCCTGCCGCGGCAGGAACAGCTCGCTGTCGGCCAGGCCCAGCAGGGTGGGCGCGTCGGAGACGTCACGGGCCTCCTGGGCGGCCCAGAACGCCCGCGCCTCGGCGAGCTCCCGTTCCCGTTCCTCCGCGAGCGCCTCGGCCACGGCCGCGCGTATCTCGTCGGCGTGGGCCGCGCGGGCGGTGGGCAGCAGCGCGCGCAGGGCGGCGGTGTTGTTCCTGGCCAGCTCGGTGTGCAGAGCCGCGACCTGTCGGCGCAGCACCAAGATGCTGCGCAGGACGGCGACGCCCACGGCGCCGGTGGCGGCCGTGGTGACCAGCAGGGCGATCGGCATGGCGCTCACTGACGTACTCCCGGTTCAAGGTCGACCCCGACTTCCTACATCAGCTTGAAGGGCGGACTAACCATCTGTCAGTGCGTAACGTCACGAAACGGACAGAGTGTGGTTTCCGGTCTGACCGGGAGCAGGGCTCTGACCTGCGTAAATCTCCTCGACGAAGGAGATAGGTCACATCCTGGGGGCGATTGGATCACGGAACGGCCCGGAACCCCGGTGGCGCAGGGGTTCCGGGCCGTGGCCTCACCGACCGTGCCGCTCCGGCTACTCTGCGGCTCGCCGCGGCGGGCGGCCGAGGCGGCCGTCCGAGGCGGCCGTCCGAGGCGGCCGTCCGAGGCGGCCGGTCGGGTCGAGCCGATCAGCTGAGGCGCTCGATGACCATGGCCATGCCCTGGCCGCCGCCGACGCACATCGTCTCCAGGCCGAACTGCTTGTCGTGGAACTGCAGGGAGTTGATGAGCGTGGCGGTGATGCGGGCGCCGGTCATGCCGAAGGGGTGGCCGACGGCGATGGCGCCGCCGTTGACGTTCAGCTTCTCCAGCGGGATGCCGAGCTCGCGGTAGGAGGGGATCACCTGGGCGGCGAACGCCTCGTTGATCTCGACCAGGTCGATGTCGTCGATGGTGAGACCGGCGCGGGACAGGGCCTGCCTGCTCGCCTCGACCGGGCCGAGGCCCATGATCTCCGGGGAGAGGCCGGAGACGCCGGTGGAGACGATCCGGGCGAGCGGGGTCAGGCCGAGCTCGCGGGCCTTGGTGTCGCTCATGACGACCAGCGCGGCGGCACCGTCGTTGAGCGGGCAGCAGTTGCCGGCGGTGACCAGGCCGTCGGGGCGGAAGACGGGCTTGAGGCCGGAGACGCCCTCCATGGTGACTCCGGCGCGCGGGCCGTCGTCCTTGGTGACGACCGTGCCGTCGGGCAGCGTCACCGGGGTGATCTCGCGCTCCCAGAAGCCGTTCTTGATGGCTTCCTCGGCGAGGTTCTGCGAGCGGACGCCGAACTCGTCCATCTCCTGGCGGGTGACGCCCTTGGCGCGCGCCAGGTTCTCGGCGGTCTGGCCCATCGCGATGTAGGCGTCCGGGACGAGACCGTCCTCGCGCGGGTCGTGCCAGGTGGTGCCCTCCTGTTCCGCGACGGCGGCGGTACGGGCCTCGGCCTCGGCGAAGAACGGGTTGCGGGTGTCGGGGAGGCTGTCGGAGTTGCCCTTGGCGAACCGGGAGACCGTCTCGACGCCGGCCGAGATGAAGACGTCGCCCTCCCCGGCCTTGATGGCGTGCAGCGCCATGCGGGAGGTCTGCAGGGACGACGAGCAGTAGCGGGTGACGGTGCAGCCGGGGAGGTGGTCCATCCCCATCTGCACGGCGACGATGCGACCGAGGTTGTTGCCCTGCTCGCCGCCGGGCAGGCCGCAGCCGAGCATCAGGTCGTCGATGTCCTTCGGGTCCAGCTCGGGGACCTTGGCGAGGGCGGCCTGGATGATCGAGGCGGTCAGGTCGTCCGGGCGCACGTCCTTCAGGGAACCCTTGAAGGCGCGGCCGATGGGGGAGCGGGCGGCTGAGACGATCACGGCTTCGGGCATCACGGCTCCTGAGGGGTGGTCGGGCGACGGAACGGAAGGGGCGGCGCGTAGCGCCTCGTTGAGGGGTGGTGGTCGGGCGACGGAACGGAAGGGGCGGCGCGTAGCGCCTCGTTGAGGGGTGGTGGTCGGGCGACGGAACGGAAGGGGCGGCGCGTAGCGCCTCGT